>JAGCXJ010000310.1 GCA_017961385.1 Lachnospiraceae bacterium | reverse complement strand
TGAAAACGGCGGCGTTGAGTATGTATATACCATAAAAGCCGATGACAGCGGAAACTTTATATATGCCGTTGATTCTGATCCCGAGGAGCCGGCGGATGCAGGCGAGGAATTTGAGACAGATCCGGAAACCCTGCTCGCTGCGGGCGGCGAGACTGCGATAACAGAGGATATAACTGTTGATGAATGGGGTACTCACCTAACTGCCTACAGCCCCATATATGATGGAAACAGGGTTGCTGCAATAGCAGGTATCGATGTAAATGTTGACTGGGTTAACGAACAGATCGGTCAGATCCTAAAGATGGTCATCGCTATCTGTGTCATAGTATTCATAATCGGTACCACAGTCCTTATCTTGATAAGCAGGATACTTGCAAGAAACTTCTCAACCCTTAACGGCAAGATAGTCGATATCGCAAGAGGAGACGGCGATCTTACTCAGTCCATCCTGTTAAGCACGGGCGATGAGTTTGAAGACATAGGAAAGAATATAAACGACCTTCTTGATCATATCAGGCAGATAATGATCGATATCCGGGGTAATTCCGATATACTTAAGCAAACTACGGATGACATGGCAGACGGCCTTATCGTATCAAAGGATAATGCGGCCAATGTCAGCATGACTATGCAGGATATGAGTGTAGCCATGGATCAGATCTCAGATTCACTCGATCATATAAACGAACTTGTAAATGACATGACACAGGCATTTTCCGATATAGCGACAAAGGCTAAAGAAGGCAGTGAATTCTCTAAAGATATGAGAAGCTCTGCAATTAAAGCCGGAGATGGTGCCCTGACAATAAAAAACGAGACAGAAGAAAAGATCCGCCAGATGTCTGCTAAAATGCAGGAAAAAATTGAAAGTTCAAGAAGGGTTGAACAGATAAGCGTTTTAACTGACGACATAATAAACATCACCGATCAGACAAGCCTGCTTGCTTTAAATGCCAGCATAGAGGCTGCAAGAGCCGGTGAATCGGGCAGAGGATTTGCCGTTGTAGCCGGCGAGATCGGAAACCTTGCCCAGTCTTCTGAACAGGCTGCATCTCAGATCAGATCCGTTTCTGCCGAAGTTATAAATGCTGTAGAGGAGCTTTCTAATGAGGCAAAGATGATGATAGACTTCATGAACAGTACTGCTCTTGGCGGTTACCAGGGACTTGTCGATATAAGCAGCGACTATCAGACCAGCATAGGAAACATCGATGACATGATGAATGAATTTGCCAAGATAAGCCAGGAGGTACAGACAGATATCAGTATGATAAGCGAAAGCGTAAGATCCCTTAACCTGGCTGTTTCGGATACGGCAGGCGGCGTCTCAAAGAGTGCTAGGATGACAGCCGATATCAGCGATAACATAAATAGCATCACAGACAGTGCCCAGAAGGAAAAAGACATATCAAAGGCTCTGCATGATGATGTGAGCAGATTCAAGGTCTAGGAAAAGCGCATGCTTTTAGACAATGTTTCATAAGACAGTAACATTTTTGTTTCTTATTCATTTACGGTTCACTGCCTGGAAGTCTTTTGATAGCATCCATGCTAACAGCAGATAAAGTTTCCATCTGCTTCAGTGCTAATCCTCTAAGCAATATCAGGCGTTCAGACATCGTTTTGCCCTGATCAATGAGGATAGCATTGACATTTTCTATCCATTTTGTTGGTGACATTGTAAATGCATGCAGTCCTGATTCACTTCTAAACCCGTCGAATTCGACGGGTTTAAAATCTGGATTATGGAGACTCTCCCATAAACCCAAGAATTCACTTCCGAACACTTTTTTTCTTTTCCGTTTTCTCCTGCGATTCTTTGTAATACTCCAAGTAACGGTAAGCAGTTCTCCTACTGACATCGCCTTCTGCTACGATCTCCATAAGTGTCATACCGCTCTCATACTTCAAAATAAAATCATTGTAAGCAGACATCCATGCTTCATCGTGTTTTTTTCGTCCACCAAAGTTACGGTTACGCAGTTTTTCATTTTCTTCTTGTAGGTCTGCTACTTCCTTTTCCAATTCATTAATTCTTTTTAGTGCTTCCTCTAAAGTTGAAATCTTCATTTGTGCCACCTCGCTTTCTGGCACTATTATAATTCTCGCAGTTCATTGTGACAACCTGCATTTTGTCACTTTGGTATTCGAAAAGCTCTTATCCATATAGTGAATACATTTTGATACTCTGTTTCCCCAAAAGGACAGTAGAACTTTGATATAAAGTTCTCGATTGCAAACAAAAATGCTCCTTACAATCAGTGTTAAGGAGCATCTTTGTGCTAATCCGTCTGCGACAGCGCTCATATGATGTGGTATTGTCTTATGAACACTGCCTTTTGACATGCGGTTTTATTATCCATATGATCATTAATCAGTCGAGTGCTTCCTTCTGAGCAACAGAAACCTTCTTTTCGAAGCATTCAAACATATCATCCACATTTTTCTCATCAAGCTTTGCAGTAAATGCACTAACAAGCGGAACGATCACAAGACCACCTACCATTGCCACAACACCTGAATTGATCGAAGACTTGAAGATGTAGCTTATCACTACACCGAATCCGCTCATGTCGATCTTTGCGAGCGAGATGATAAGCTGAAGGATCGCTATAGCACATCCCCATACATAGCAGACTGCCACAGAAGCCTTTGTAGCCTTCTTCCAGTACAGTCCGTAAAGGAAAGGAGCAAGGAATGCACCTGCAAGTGCTCCCCATGAAACACCCATCATCTGAGCTATGAACGTAACGGAAGGATTTGCATCCTTTATTATCGCTATTATCGCAGATATGATGATGAAGAATACTATGAAGATCCTCATTACAGAGACCTGCTTCTTTTCAGTCATCTCCTCCTTCATTGAGGGCTTTATTACATCAAGAGTAAATGTTGAGCTTGATGTGAGCACCAGTGAAGAGAGCGTTGACATTGATGCTGATAGTACAAGTACTATTACTACCGCTCTTATCACTGACGGCAGTGTTGAGAGCATTGCCGGAACGATCGTATCAAATAAAGGCTTTCCTGTTGCTTCGTTGTATGTGATCTTGTCAGCATACAGTCTTCCGAAACCACCGAGGAAGTAGCATCCGCCTGCGACTATTATCGCAAAGAGAGTAGAAATGATGGTTCCCTTATGGATATCCTTTTCACTCTTTATGGCATAGAACTTGCCAACCATCTGAGGAAGTCCCCATGTTCCGAGCGAAGTAAGTATTACTACAAATGCAAGTGCAAGAGGATCGGGGCCGAGGAATGATGAATAAGCTCCTCC
>JAGCXJ010000309.1 GCA_017961385.1 Lachnospiraceae bacterium | reverse complement strand
TGGTGCCTTTCCTGTTTACGTTTTGCTATAACGGAGAGCCCGGAAGCAGAGCTGCATTCCATAAATGGTTTTTCTATATATTCTATCCTCTGCATATCATGATCATATATCTGATCAAGACGGCAGTAGGATGATCATAAGGAGAATTGCGTTGAAAAAGAGGATTATATGCATCGTTATGGCCGGATTGATGCTGTTTGCGTTATCCGGATGCAATGGAAGCCAAAAAGGGAAAAATGATGAAAGCGTTTTATCGGCAGATGAAGAAACTGTCGATATTGAGTTTGACAGAGGAGAAGTAAAGGATCATACATATACAAACAGCTTCTACGGAATAAGTTTTGATCTGCCGGATGAATGGCATATCTATCCAATGGAAGAACTTGCAAAGGACAGTGATCTGAGTGAAGCCCAGTATACAGATGAAATGCTGATGAAGCTTGCAAAATCTGAAAATGATCCCCTTGTTTTCATGGCAAACAATAATGATCTTGATAATCCGGAGATGATCACGATAAAACTTGTATATAAGATCAGTGGACGCTATGACAACAGAAGTGAAGAGGAAAAACAAGCAGCATATGCACTTGTTGACAAGGTAGCCGGGAGTTCATATGACAGCTTTGAGATGAAGACCATTGATATTGACGGAACAAAATATTACCAGACGGATGCCGATTATACTTATAAGGGCGAGAAAAGATATTTCGCGAGCGTGATCTACGGAGAAAATGATTATAATCTTTCAGTGAGCGTGATGTCATATGATGATAAAAGATGTGAAGATCTGATAAAAAGCATATTTGATATAGGAGAATAGGAAAATGAGCATAAGTATAGAACAGTTAACAGATAAAGAAGAAAAACAGCGTACAGCACGAACGATACTTGAAGATCTGACTGAGTGGTTTGAGGTAAAGGAGAGCAGAGAACAGTATATTTCAGACAGCACAGAATGGATATTTCTTGCCGCAAAAAAAGAAGGTGAAACAGTAGGATTTCTATGCCTTAAGGAAACGGGAAAGGATACTGTTGAACTGGCTGTAATGGGAGTCTTGAAAAAATGTCACAGAACAGGTGCAGGAAGGGCACTGGTTGATGAAGCCAGATCAATTGCCAGACAGAAAGGATATTCCTTCTTTCAGGTAAAGACTGTTCAGATGGGCATGTATGAAGATTATGACATAACAAACAGGTTTTATCTGGCATGCGGATTCAAGGAATTTGAGGTCATCCCTCAGATATGGGATGAGGCCAATCCGTGTCAGATATATGTGATGTCACTTTAAATGCATTATATGTATCTAAAATTGCATCTTCTGTATGCATATATGGATAATGATCATGTATTCCTCTATGATTCTGTTAAGAAACATGGAGGGATATTTTTATGAGTAAAAAGATAATCGCAGTTATAATGATGATCATGATATCTGTCTGCTTTAGCATAGGAGCAAAGGCAGAAAGTGCTGATCCGATCGAGGATATGATCCTTGAGTTTAAGGATAAGACCTGCTGTGACAGTGTGAGCGTGGTTGTCTATGAAAAAGGAAAAGCATCATTTTACGGCGACAAGGACAGTCTGTACCAGATAGGTTCGATGACAAAGGCTTTTACCGGACTTGCCGTTGAAAAGATGATGGTTGAAGGACTTTTGTCCAAAGATGACACTGTTTCAGATCTCATACCGGGATTTGAAGCTTATTACAATGGAAAGAAGGTAGATATAACAATTGATGATCTTATGAGGCAAAGAAGCGGGTTTACAAACAGCGAAAAGGATTATCCGAGCGCCTCAGAAAATATGACGTTAAGTGAATGGGTCTATGGCATGAGCGGAAAGAGCCTTAAGAGCATGCCCGGAAGCGAGTACGCATATTCTAATGCAAATTACAATATACTCGGGGCGATAATTGAAAAAGTATCGAAAAGAACATACCACGAATACATGGAAAATGAGATACTCAAGCCTCTTGGGCTCAATAATACATATGTAGGATTTCCTTCTGAAAGCGGCAATGTCATAGAAGGAGAAAGACTGATTTATCGTAATACTTTTGAATATGATATTCCTGTGAAAAAAGCGAGCATTCCGGCAGGATATTTCTATTCAGATGCAAAGGATATGAGCAGGTGGATCGATATTTGGACTGACGGAGCAGATGTTTCACCTCAGCTTAAGTCAGCTGTTGATAACATCAAGAGCAGATTGTCAGATAAAGGAGACTACTATTCGGGCTGGGAGAGATTTGATGATGTGACAGGTCATTCCGGAGGAACACCTAACTATTCATCCAGGATAGTGTTTTCAGATAAGGATGATACAGGTGTCTGTGTTTTGACAAATCTGAATGTTTCGGCTTCCACAGACAGCCTGTGTAATGGTATTATTGATATAGTAAAAGGCAGGGAGCACGGTATGGTCTCAAACGATGTCTGGACGGTGTTTGATATAGTCTTTACATGTGTTACTCTTGTTGGCATCATTCTTTTTGCATCCGTCTTTTGGATACGAAAAAAGAATATCCTGATTTTAGCGGTGACAGTTCTTGCTCTTTTACTTTTTACAATGATCATTCTGTTTCCGGTTATTTTTTCAGCTCCGCTAAGGGAAATCCTGTTTATATGGGCTCCTGCAAGCCTTTTGGGAGGGATGATCATGATATGTACCGATATAGTACATATTTGCATAAGGCTGTTTTTGAGGAAGAATAATGCAGATCATAACAAGACAGGTAGAGGGTAAACCCCTGACTGTTACAATTGAATATCCCGAATACAATGAATCAACGATGAGACTGATACAAAAGATAAACAGTCTGGATCTTAGATTCAGCGCCTATGATGATGATAAACAGATAAGGATCGAACTTTCAGATGTGTATTACATCGAAAATGTTGAACGAAAGCTTTTCATCTATACAAAAAGCGATGTTTACCGCTTTGACAGTACAATGCCGCAGCTGGAAAGCATCATATCAGGCACTCAGTTAGTAAGGATATCAAGGACATGCATCATGAATACGGATCATCTAAAGCAGATAAGACAGGTAAAGAACAGTCATCTGGAGGCGGTCCTTGATAATGACGAGATGCTGATCGTTTCAAGAAAGTACTTAAAAGATATAAAAAGAGTTTTTAAAGGTTGATCAAAATGAAAAAGATTCTAAAAGATACATGCATACTGGCATCGCTCATGATACTTGCGGTATTTGCCATTTCCATCATATGGTCAGGTGTTACGGATGAGATAAAACTGATACTTCAGCTGTTTTTGCTGGCATTGATCATATCGATAATAAACAATTTTTTCGATGACTATCTGACTGTATCTGTCATTATGAGCTATGTTGTTAAATACTTTGCGATATCCGGTGTTGTAATGCTGTTCGGATTTATAGTAGGATGGTTTTATCTAAGCAACTTCTGGATGGCGTTTATCTATGTGGGAGCAGTGCTTGTCATGGCATATTTTCTTGACAGCTTCATGATAAAAAAAGACATAGAATATATAAACAATAAGATAAACAGCAGGGGGTAAAAATGTCAGTAAAAACATTTGATGAGGCAAAAAACAGAATCGATGCTCTAAGGAGCAATATCAAAAAGGTGATAATCGGGAATGAAAAGACCATAGATCTTGTCATAACTACGCTTATAGCCGGAGGACATGTGCTTTTGGAAGATACTCCGGGAACAGGAAAGACAACACTGGCAAAAGTCATGGCGTCTTCAATTGACGGAAAATTTTCAAGGATCCAGTTTACACCGGATCTTTTGCCGGCGGATATCACAGGACTGAATATATACAGCCAGAAGGAAGACGCATTCACTTTTGTAGAAGGTCCTATTATGACAAATATCCTGTTGGCTGATGAGATAAACAGAGCGACACCCAGAACACAGTCGGCTCTGCTTGAAGCCATGCAGGAAAGACAGGTCACGGTTGACGGTGTAAGCCGTTTGCTCGGCAATCCATTCATGGTCATAGCGACTCAGAATCCGATCGAAACTGCCGGTACATTTCCGCTTCCCGAGGCCCAGCTTGACAGATTTACCATGCAGCTGTCCATGGGATTTCCTACTCCCGAAGAGGAGACTGCCATGCTCGAAAGATTCACATCATCTGATCCGATGTCTGATATAAGTCCGGTCATTTCGACAGGAGATGTCGAAGACATGAAAGAAATGGCAAAGACGGTAAAGATTCATCCCGATCTTGTAAAATACATCGTTGACATCATGCAGGCAACAAGAAAAGATGCTGCGATTCTTATCGGAGCAAGCCCCAGAGCAGCGCTTTCACTTCAGACTGTTGTTAAGGCTCATGCTCTGACTAAGGGAAGGGATTATGTCATTCCGGAGGATATAAAACAGTTAGCGGTATGCGTTCTCACACACAGGATGCTTTTCCACTCCGCTACCGATTACGAGGGCAAGAGACAGATCGTCAATGCACTTCTTGATCGCATAAGCGTACCCAGCGAGGATTTTAAATGAAATTACTGATCGCATTTGTCCTTGCGGGTGTGATCTTTTTCATACAGAGATTTGTATACAGGAAGCTATGGAACAAGAATCTTGATGTCAGTATCTCCTTTGACAGAGAAATACTGTATGAAGATGAGAATAACGTGCTCGAGGAGATCATTACCAACAGGAAATATCTTCCGCTTCCCATACTCCAGGTGAAGTTTTCGATCACAAGGACATTTTTGTTTGAAAGACAGGAAAATACAAAGGTAACAGACCGTTACTACAGAAACGAGTTTTTTACCGTTATGCCGCTGCAGAAGATCACAAGGACCTATCCGTTCGTGTGCAGTCACAGGGGCTTTTTCCATATGGAGAACATGGATGTTATCTGCCGTTCCTTTTTTATGGATGCAAAGATGATAGATACCAGGGTACATGAAGCGAGCGTATGTGTCCTTCCGGGACATATAGCGCATGAAGACGTTCCTACGAGTGTCAATGATCTTTTGGGCGATATAGAAAAGAATCTTCATATCAATGAGGATCCCTTTACATTTGCAGGCATAAGGGATTATCAGCCTTATGACAGCATGCACAGCATAAACTGGAAGACAACGGCCAGACACGGATCATTGCTGGTAAATACATATAACACGACATTTTCCAAAAAGGTGGTACTGCTCTTAAACGTTGAAGCCAACGGCATGCAGCATGCGGAGGATGTTGTGGAGTGGGCTATAAAGATCACATCACATCTTGCTTCATACTATGTCACGGAACATATCCCTACTGCGATGTATACAAACGGCATAGATGTATCAGTTGATATGAATCACTCTGAGAAAGCAGGAAGACGAGGACATGGTGACAAGAGTCCTAAGCAGATGGAGTGTCCCGCTATCGATGCCGGAGCGGATATGGCTCATATACGTTCTATCGAGGTGGCACTGGCCAGACTCAATACCGCCCAGGCGCCGGCATCATTTACAAAGCTTTTGGATGAGAGGGTTACGGCTAGCAAGGATCCTGTGGAATATATAATCATATCAAACTACAGGAAACGGGATCTGATCGATAAATATGAAACACTTAAGAATGCAGGATTCAGCATCCATTTCATAATACCCGAATATAAACTGACAGGAATAGAGGAAGAATTTGATTCCAAAGAATACACAGGATGGCTGGTATAGAACATGACTACTAAAAGATTCCCGATCTACAGGGATGCTCTAAATCTCATAATGCTGTATCTTATCGTCATGAGCGCGGATATGACGCTTTCTTCCGGAATGCAGTTTGCTATACCCGTAAGCGAATACGCAGCTATAGGAGCAGTGCTTCTCGTATCATATCTGTTAAGAGAACATCTGACAAAGATGTATATCTACATGATATGTCACGCTGTCATGATCGCGGCTTGCATCATGATACCGATCGATATCACGAGCAAGGTAAAGATCGTGTTTATTGCAGTAGTAGTCACCGCCTTTGATATTTATAACTGGTTTAACGGTCTTGAGAGCATGCCGGACATTTTCTGGGGATGCGGGGGCCTGATACTTTTAGCATTCTTCATGAGTTCGGGGGCGTTTGAATTCGGATATTCGAGAGACATATTCAACATGGGCATCCTGTTTGTTGCCTGTCTGCTTGTCAGAATGCTGATATGGAATTTCTACGACCTGAGCCGGTCCGGACAGCTGACAGATGATATGCCCGTTAAGGAACTGTTCAGAAACAATACCTATATAGCGATAGGAATAATACTGATTGCCATCGCTTTTATGATATTTGTCAGAACCGATGTGCTCATACAGAAGATAAATGATATTGTCTATCTTATCCTTAAAAGGATATGGTTTGTTATAATGCCGTTTGTTACATCGAAGGAAGGGTCGATCGATTACGGAATACCGCGTCCCAAGATGCCGGATCTTCCTGAGACCGAGGACAACATATTTGCTCAGCTTTTAAGGATAATGGAAGCACTCCTATCAGTCATGATAGCTGCCTTATTGATCTATATACTATTAAAATTGATTATTGCTGTTGTACATGCACTGACAAAAGACAGGATTAAAAGGACCTGGAGCCACAGAAGCTATCGAGTGAAGAACGAAGTAAGGGAAAGACTGTCAAGGACCGATGCGGTCAGAGAAAAAAGAAAGAATATTTTCAGAACAAACGAGCAAAAAGTAAGACAGATATACAGAAAGGAACTGCTTTCTTACAAGAAAAAAGGCGCAGATATAAAAGAAACACGAACACCTTTTGAAAACAGATCAGAGATACTCAGATCAAAAGGGCATGATATATCGTTTGCAACAGGTATATATGAAAAGGTAAGATTCAATGTCGGATATGAAGCTCAAAAACAGGATGTTGAGGAGATAAAAAACGGATTCAGAAAGTAGAGGCATGCATATGAATCAGGACATAAGAGAGACGCTGCAGGCTTTAAAAGACGGAAAAATAACCGTTGATGATGCCGTGCTTGCGATCAAGAAGCAGCCGTTTGAAGATCTAGGATATGCCAAGGTTGATCATCACAGAAAGATCAGACAGGGAGCGGCAGAGGTCATATACGGGGCAGGTAAGACACCAAAGCAGATAACGGGGATCATTGACTCAATGGAAAAAGACGGAGTCAAAACAATATTGATAACAAGACTTCAGGAGGATAAGGCAAAAGATATTTCTGATACCTGCAAGATGAAATATGATCCGATGTCACATATAGGGATCGTTGGAGAGATCCCAGAAGAAAACGGGATCGGAAGCATCGTTGTGGCTACAGGTGGAACATCTGATATCCCTGTGGCTGAGGAAGCGGCCCTTACCGCTGAAGTATACGGAAATAAGGTGGTCAGGCTATATGATGTGGGCGTAGCCGGCATTCACAGACTTTTATCTCATATAGATGAACTTATGGAGGCCAAAGCTGTGATAGCGATAGCCGGAATGGAGGGCGCTCTTGCTAGTGTCATCGGAGGCCTCGTAGACTGTCCTGTCATCGCTGTTCCTACAAGTGTAGGATACGGAGCATCATTCGGGGGAATTTCGGCACTTCTTGCTATGCTGAATTCCTGTGCCAGCGGTGTATCGGTAGTCAATATCGATAACGGCTTCGGAGCGGGTTATCTGGCGAGCATGATAAATCATCGTTACTGAAAAAGAAGGAGAATTTATGAAGACACTGTATATAGAATGCGCTATGGGCGCGGCGGGCGACATGCTCACAGCGGCTCTCTTAGAACTTATGGAAGATAAAGTATCGTTTGTAAAAGAGCTTAATGAGCTCGGGATACCGGATGTCGAATACAGATGTGAACAGAGTGTCAAATGCGGTATTACCGGAACACACATGTCTGTTCTGGTAAAAGGATCCGAAGAAGATGAGACCATGCATGAACATGAGCATCATCACGATCATGAGGAACATCACCATCATCATGAAGAACATCACCATGATCATGAGGAACATCACCATCATCACAGCAGTCTTCATGATATTGAACATATCGTAAGGGATCATATAAAGGCTCCCGATAAAGTCAAAGATGATATCATGAATGTCTATGAGCTCATAGCAGAAGCGGAGAGTCATGCGCACAACAGACCTATAAGCGATATACATTTCCATGAAGTGGGAACCATGGATGCGATCGCAGACATTGCTGCGGTATGTCTTTTGATTAACAGGATATCTCCTGACAGAGTAGTCGTTTCTCCGATACATGTCGGAAGCGGACAGGTAAGATGCGCTCACGGAATTCTTCCTGTTCCTGCACCTGCGACAGCTTTTATACTTAAGGATGTACCAATGTACGGAGGATCCGTTAAGGGAGAGCTGTGCACACCCACAGGAGCAGCACTTTTGAAATACTTTGCAGACAGCTTCGGTGATATGCCTGTCATGAATACTGAAAAGATCGGATACGGCATGGGCAAAAAGGACTTTGAAGAAGCAAACTGCGTCAGGGTTTTCCTGGGTGAATCACAGGATAAAACTGATGATATAATAGAACTAGAGTGCAACATGGATGACATGAGCCCCGAGCTTGTCGGATTTGCCATGCAGAAACTGTTTGATGCGGGAGCGCTTGAGGTCTATACTACTGCAGTGGGGATGAAAAAATCCCGTCCGGGCATAAAACTCACTGTTTTATGCAGGCCGCAGGATAAGAATGACATTGTTAAACAGATATTTGCTCATACCACTACGATCGGTATAAGAGAAGCCAGCAAGTCTAGATACGTTCTTGATAGAAAGATCGAGACTGTAGAGTCGCAGTTTGGCCAGATAAGAAAAAAGATTTCGACAGGTTATGGAGTAACCAGACAAAAGTACGAATATGACGATATCGCGCTTGCTGCAAAAGATAACAACATGTCTATAGAGGATGTGCTCAAAAATATATAGCAGGAGAATGAAAAGGTGAACAAGAGAGATTTACTGGAACTTAAGAAAAGATTCAAGAAGGAGAGCTGTACCATAAGCCGCATGGCAGGCTGCTACGTCGATGCATCCCGTCAAAAGGTTTTAAAGCTGAATGAGACTTTTTTGAATCTTGATGAAGAGGAGTTCTACAAGTTCCTTGATATAGCAAAAAAGACAATGGCAGGAACCATTGGCAATAACATACTCGAGCTTGATTTCCCGCTTGATGAGGAGGCTCCCGGCGGCAAGCAACAGTTTCTGTACGGCTTGAGAGCGAGCAATCTTGAAAATGAGGAGCTTCTTGACAGGCTGTATGATCTGATCATCGATAATTATCAGTATATAGGCAATTATCTTATACTCGTGTTCCACGATTCATATGACATCATGAGCCGTACATCTGACAAGATGAAGCTTGATGAATCTGAAGAGGTCTATGAATATCTTCTGGTATCGATCTGTCCTGTTGCTCTTTCAAAGCCAGGCCTCGGATATCGAAAGGACGAGAACAGGATAGGTGCCCGCATAAGAGACTGGGTAGTCGGTGTTCCTGATATGGGATTCCTTTTCCCGGCTTTTTGCGATTCAAGTGCCGATATTCACAAAGTCGATTATTTTATAAGAGATGCTAAGGATTCGCATCCTGAGTTCGTGTCGGATGTACTGGGCTGCGGTCCGAGACTCACAGCCACGGAACAGAAGCAGACATTCCATGCGATAGTTAAAAAGGCATTCGGAACAGATGAGGAGAAGTGTGAAAGAGCGCTCATCGGAGTTCAGGAAGTGCTTAACGATAAGATCGATACTGATGAGGAGATGTCGGATGCTCAGGCAGCATCTCTGATCCTTACGGATGAAGCTGTAGAAGAGGCGCTGGTGGAACAGGGAATGGATGCATTTGTTGCAAAGAAGGTTTCCGAGACTGTCAAGGAGACTTTCGGTGATGACATGCCTGCGATCGCAAATCTTATCGACACGAAAGCGCTTGAGGCCAACGCAAAGATAAAGAAGGAACAGGAGCTTGTAAAGGAAGTAAACACGTTAAAGACAGAGATCGTAGAAAAGGACAAGCAGCTTTCCGAGGCTGCGACATACATTGAGGATCTTAAGACATATGATGTGGTCTTGCGTGTAAAGCCTGACAAGGCATCAAAGATAAAGAGCCAGATACTGGGAGATCAGAAATATCTTATGATCCCTATGGATGCAAACGAGCATGTAAATCTTAACGGAGTCAACACACAGATATAGTTTCTATGGAAAAATTTGACAGATTCAGAAAAGAATATGAAAGATTCGTATATAAGGATTATACGATAGAAAAAGAAGACGGCTGCTTTAAGGTGTCATTTTGGTTCTCGATTCCCGGACTGAGAGAATTCAGATCAAGATGGGAGTTTCCCATAGGGAGCAGAGATATAAAAGAGAACGATCCCATACTTGACAGACTTGTTTTTAATCTCGGTATGGTAGAAGCTATCAGCTATTACAAATGCGTCTGCCCTAAAATCGTGGAAGTGGAATGCGGCTCTCTTAGCAAATATCAGACTGAATGGTGGGAGAAGCTTTTCTATAACGGCCTGGGTGAATTCGCTTATCGAAACAGAATTGAGATATCAAAAAATGATCTGCTCACAATAAAAAGCAGGGACGGTTCATGCGAAACACTAAATGATAATGAAACCTACAGTGGGTGTCTTGTCCCCGTAGGAGGAGGCAAGGATTCGGTGGTATCGCTGGAGCTGTTAAAAAACGAAGGCATTACCACTTACAGCATAAACGGAAATGAGACCACGCGTAACGTCATTGATATATGCCAGGATAAGAAATCTGATTATCGCGCAAAAAGAATACTTGATAAAGGCATACTTGAATTAAATGAGCTCGGATTTTTAAACGGGCATATACCTTTTTCTGCGGTAGTAGCCTTCTCAACCGTTATAACTGCCTATCTTACAGGTATAAAATATATAGCCCTCTCAAATGAAAACAGTGCTAACGAATCCACAGTAAAGGATTCGTATGTCAATCATCAGTATTCAAAATCATACGAATTTGAAAAGGATTTTGATGAATATTTAAAGACTCTGACCGATTCGGATATACATTACTTCAGTCTTTTAAGACCGCTCACCGAGATACAGATAGCGGCTCTGTTTTCACGACACAAAGCCTATCACAAGGCTTTCAGAAGCTGCAACGCAGGCAGCAAGCAGGGAATATGGTGCTGCAACTGTCCGAAGTGTCTGTTCGTATATATCATACTCAGTGCATTTCTTTCAGAGGATGAACTTATCTCGATATTCGGTGAAGATCTTCTTGATAAGGAATCTCTTGACAAGGATTTCAGAGAGCTTATCGGCATAGAGGAAAACAAGCCTTTTGAATGTGTCGGAACAAGAAGAGAGGTTCAGACTGCCATGAAATATTACAGAATGAACGGTCAGACAAGCCTTCTTACAGACAGATACGCCGAGTTCATAGATGATATTCCGACTGATTTAAGTGAGCTTCTTTCAGAGTGGAATGATGAGCATAACGTACCTGATGAATTTGCTAAAAATCTTAAACAGGAGCTAACAAAATGTCAGTTGTAGACAGATTTGAAGGTAAAAGGATACTGATATGGGGTTACGGCAGAGAGGGAAAGTCAACCGAAAGCTTTTTAAATCGATGCTGCAAGCCGTTATCGGTTGATATCTTTGAAGGAAAAAGAGAAGATATCAATGAGGATAAGTATGACTATATCTTTAAGAGCCCCGGCATTGTCATGGACGAAGATAACGATAAATACACTTCTCAGACGCAGGTATTCATGGAGGAGTATGCCAGTAAGACTGTCGGCATAACGGGAACAAAAGGAAAGAGTACGACTTCAAGCCTGTTATATACCGTGCTTAATGCCTGTCTTGATAAAGAAACTCTGCTTGTAGGAAACATAGGACTTCCATGTCTTGATTATTTCGATCATATAAATGAGGATACGATAGTCGTTTACGAGCTGTCGTGTCATCAGCTGGCTCATCTTAGCGTTTCCCCGCATATCGCTGTATTTTTGAATCTCTTTGAGGATCATCTGGATTACTATAAGACAATGGACCGCTATTTTGCGGCCAAGACGCATATCTCCGCATATCAGACAGATAATGATGTGCTCTACGTCGGCGATAATGTCCCGCAGTTTGATACCGATGCAAAAAAGGTGATCATATCTTCAAAGAAAGACTATGATCATGACTTGAGCATTCAGGGAGACCACAACAGATACAATGCCGAATTTGTATTCAGGATAGCAACCGAGCAGTTTGGATGCGATCCCGATAAGGTCAAGAAGGCTCTTAAATCCTTTGAGGGACTTGCACACAGACTGCAGCTGATTGCAACCATAGACGGTGTTGAATACTATGACGATTCGATATCAACAATCCCTCAGGCGACCATAAGCGCGGCAACGAGTCTGAAGAATGCAAAGACTATTCTGATCGGCGGCATGGACAGAGGCATTGACTATGATATCTTAAAGGAATTTATAAAAGATCACAGCCAGTATAACTATATACTCATGTACGAAACGGGAAAGCGCATAATGAAAGAGCTTGGCGGTGGAAAAAACGTATATCTTGTAGAAGATCTTAAGGAAGCAGTCTTATTGGCAAAAAAGATCACAAGATCCAAAGAAGCCTGCGTTCTTTCGCCGGCTGCGGCTTCCTACGGATATTTCAAGAATTTCGAAGACAGGGGCGATGTATTTAAACAGCTTGTTATGAGCTGAGCGTTTACCTTATCATTGTTAAACAATCCATTTTTTGCTATAATTTTATAGTGATTTTTATGCATTCACTGAAAGGAGAGAAGGGTATGAAAAGAATCGGTATGTTGACCAGCGGTGGCGACTGTCAGGCTTTAAATGCAGCCATGAGAGGTGTTGTAAAATCGATATACAACAGCGGCCAGGAAGTTGAGATATATGGCTTCCTGAACGGTTACAGAGGTCTGATATACGGTGATTTCAAGATGCTCACATCAAGAGACTTCTCAGGTATCCTCACTATAGGCGGAACAATACTTGGAAGCAGCAGGACTCCTTTTAAGACCATAAAAGATCCCGATGAGAACGGACTCGACAAGGTCGAGGCAATGAAGCAGAACTATTACAAGCTCAAACTTGACTGTCTTGTAATACTTGGCGGAAACGGAACACACAAGACAGCAAACCTTTTGAGACAGGAAGGATTAAATGTCATAACTCTGCCAAAGACGATAGATAATGATCTGTACGGAACAGACATGACATTCGGTTTCCAGTCGGCTGTCGATCTTGCAACTTCAGTCATAGACTGCATACATACAACAGCCGCTTCTCACGGCAGGGTATTTGTAATAGAGGTAATGGGACACAAAGTCGGATATCTTACACTCAATGCAGGAATGGCCGGCGGAGCAGATATCATACTGATACCCGAGATCCCGTTTGATATCGATAAGATCGCAAAGAAGGTTGAACAGAGACTTAAGGACGGAAACAGGTTCACCATCATAGCTGTAGCGGAAGGCGCCATCAGCAAGGAAGATGCAAAGCTTTCAAAGAAGGAATATCAGAAGAAGCTTGCCAACAGAAAGCATCCTTCTGTATCTTACGAGGTCGCAGATCTTATACAGCAAAAGACCGGTCAGGAAGTCAGGGTCACGGTACCCGGACATATGCAAAGAGGCGGAAGTCCGTGTCCTTATGACAGAGTGTTTGCCAGCAGGCTCGGAGCTGAAGCAGGCAAGCTGATCCTTGAGGACGAATACGGATTCATGGTCGGATATAAAAACAGAGAGATCGTAAAGGTTCCGCTTGAAGATGTTGCCGGAAAACTAAAGATGCTCGATCCCGATGCGGCGATCATCAGGGAAGCAAAGATGCTCGGAATAAGCTTCGGTGATTAGAAAGATTCAATATGTCATATGTAGCGCTATACAGAAAATTCAGACCTGATACCTTTGATGAAGTCAAGGGACAGGACCATATAGTAACGACCCTGAAAAACCAGATAGTATCGGGACGTATCGGTCACGCATACTTATTCTGCGGAACAAGGGGAACAGGAAAGACATCCATTGCAAAGCTTTTTGCAAAGACCGTAAACTGCGAGCATCCCGTTAACGGAAGTCCGTGCGGAGAATGCGATTCCTGCAAGAGGATAGCGGCCGGAGCGAGCATGGATGTAGTCGAGATGGATGCAGCTTCCAATAACGGTGTGGAAGATGTCAGAAACATCATCGAGGCTGTCTCATATTCTCCTTCGGAGGGCAAGTACAGGGTATATATCATAGACGAGGTTCATATGCTGTCTACCAATGCCTTCAATGCATTGCTAAAGACGCTTGAGGAACCTCCGTCTTATTGTATATTCATTTTGGCAACGACCGAGGTACATAAGATACCGATAACGATACTCTCCAGATGCCAGCGCTATGATTTCAAACGTATCTCCATAGACACCATAGCAAACAGACTTGAAGATATCATGGCAAGAGAGAATATCGATGTCGAGCCAAAGGCTTTAAGATATATAGCAAAGACAGCCGACGGCTCTATGAGAGATGCACTGTCGCTCTTAGATCAGTGTATTGCATTTCACTACGGAAAGACTCTCACCTACGATAATGCGCTCGATGTATTGGGAGCTGTTGATACAGAGGTATTCAGCAGGCTCTTAAGACATATACTCGGCAGAGATGTGACCGGGTGCATAAAGGTTCTTGAGGAGATAGTTATCCAGGGAAGAGAGCTCACGCAGTTTGTTACCGATTTCACATGGTATTTAAGAAATCTTTTGATCGTAAAGACATCTGACAATGCAGCGGAAGTATTAGATGTATCAAATGACAGCAGAAACCGTCTCAAGCAGGAGGCGGATATGTGCGAAACCGATATGATCATGCGTTATATCAGGATCTTTTCCGAACTGTCCTCTGATATAAGATACGCTGCCCAGAAAAGAATACTGACAGAGATAGCTCTTATAAAGCTCTGCAGACCTCAGATGGAAAACAGAGAAGATACCGTTTTAGACAGGATCAGAAATCTGGAAGAACAGGTTGAAAAGGGTATTACGTATGCTCCGCAGATAAATACAGCCGGCGCATCTGATAAGGCACCTGCAGCGGTTCAGAAAGCAAAGCTGCCGGATGCACTGCCTGAGGATATACAGAATGTTGTCAACAGATGGCGTCAGATAGTAGGCAACTTTGAAGGGCTTGACAAGAATCTCATGGCAAAGGTATCCGTATCGCTTTCGGCAGACAACAAGCTGCTGATACTCATTCCCTCTGATGAACCGGCATGTGACAGACTGCTCAATGATCAGGTAAAGGAAAACATAAAAAAGGTAATCAGCGATTCAATAGATAAAGAGATAGAGATAGAGGTTCAGAAAGCCGGGGACAAGGCTGAGATAGATTCGATATATCCCGATATACTGAAGATGGCGGGAATAAATACAAACATAATCGAGGAGGATTAGACTATATGGCAAAAAGAGGCGGATTTCCGGGCGGAATGGGAATGCCCGGCAATATGAACAATCTGATGAAGCAGGCACAGCGTATGCAGCGTCAGATGGAGGAAAGCCAGAAGAATCTGGAGGAAAGTGAATTCAGTGCCAAAGCCGGCGGCGGAGCAGTAGAAGTAGTAGTGACCGGTAAAAAGACGATAAAGAGCCTGGTGCTTGACAAGGACATCGTCGATCCCGATGATGTTGAGACTCTTCAGGAGAGCATTATTGCAGCGATAAATGAAGCTTTTGCGCAGGTTGATGAAGCAAATGAATCCGCTATGAGCAAGATGACAGGCGGACTTGGCGGACTCGGAGGTTTCGGCTTTTAATGGACCTCTACAGCGGACCTATCAATAAGTTAATAAGTGAACTCAGTACTCTGCCGGGAATAGGAGAGAAATCCGCCGGAAGACTTGCGTTTCATCTTATCAATCTTCCGCAGGCAAGGGTTGAGCGTCTTGCAAATACGATCATAGAAGCCAAGAGCACCGTTCGCTACTGCAAGGAATGCTTTACATTGACTGACAGCGATATCTGTCCGGTATGCTCGAATGAAAACAGAGATCATTCGACGATCATGGTGGTGGAAAATGTCAGGGATCTGGCTGCATATGAGAAGACGGGCAAGTACAGCGGGGTTTATCACGTACTGCACGGAGCCATCTCTCCCATGATAGGTGTCGGTCCCGGAGATATAAAGCTGAAGGAGCTGATAGAACGTCTTAAGGGAGATGATGTAAAGGAGGTCATAATAGCGACCAATTCCAGTCTCGAAGGAGAGACGACAGCTATGTACATCAGCAAGCTTATCAAGCCGTCAGGCGTAAAGGTTACAAGGATAGCCAGCGGCGTGCCGGTCGGCGGTGATCTTGAGTGTATTGACGAGGTGACGCTTTTAAGAGCTTTGGAAGGTAGAATAGAAGTCTGATAATACAGAATGTATGGAGGTAAACAATGAAGACAAATATATTCGGAAAAACAGCACAGGGAAAAGATGTAACAGAATATGTTATAGAAAACAAAAACGGGATGGCTATACATCTTCTTGATTTCGGCGCGATCCTTCACAGGATCTATATCCCCTGCAAGGACGGTTCAAAGAAAGACGTTGCACTCACATGTCCCGATATGGAAGTATATGCAGTAAACGACACATATCTTGGATCTACCATAGCACCCAATGCCAATCGTATAGGCAAGGCAAAGCTTAAGATAGATAACGTTGAATACAGCATGGAAGTAAATGACGGAGAAAACAATCTCCATACCGCATTTGATACAGGCATGAACAAGAGACTGTGGAAGGCGGAAGCTTCTGATGATTGTGTAAGATTTTCTGCCACGCTTTCTGACGGCGAGTTCGGTCTTCCCGGAGACAGAGAGCTTTCAGTTACATATACATTGACCGATGACAATGAGATAAAGATTGACTACAGCGGAACAAGTAACAAGAATACGATAATCAACATGACCAATCATACATATTTCAACCTTAAAGGTCATGGAAACGGAGATATCCTCGATCATGAGCTGTGGCTTAACGCAAAGACGTTTACCATGCCCGATGACGGTGGTATACCGACTGGAGAGATCGCATCAGTCAGCGGAACACCTCTTGACTTTACAAAAATGAAGCCTATAAGAAGGGATAATGATATAACAAATCCCATCATGGCTTTGGTAAACGGATATGATCATAACTACTGTATCGATGACTGGACAGGAGAGATAAAGAAAGTAGCTGAGGTAAAGGAGCCGGAAAGCTCAGTTGTCATGGAGGTCTACAGTGATCTTCCCGGCATTCAGTTCTACTCAGGAAACTACGTTAAGGATACTGCCGGTAAGGACGGAAAGGTATACCAGAAGAATTACGGCTTATGTCTTGAGACTCAGTACTATCCGGATCATATAAACCATCCCGAGTTTCCTCAGGCTGTTTTCGGTCCTGACAGGGAATACAAGACTACTACCGTATATAAGTTCATCTTTTAAGGTTTATCATAATGGCAACAATAAGCAGATTCCCCGGCAGGGAAGAAGATACGGACCGGGACAATATGAATTTTTCGCAGAAACTGCACCTCCACAAGCTTAAAAACCTTGTGGCGGTGTTAGTTTGCGTTTCAGTCATTGTCGTTTTGGCTACGGTTCTTCTCGTGTATTACAAGAATCAGCTTTATACAAAGATCACTGTCACAAATTCCATAGAACGCGTGAGCATAGAGACGAATTCCTATGTAAACAATTACGGAAGCATCATCGTATACAGTAAGGATGGTGTCAGCTGTATCAATGAAAAGGGCTCTGTTATATGGAACATGACCTACGAGATGCAGAATCCGATCTTGAAGAGAAGCTCGGAATATGTGGGAGTGGGAGATTATGACGGACATAAGATTTACGTAGTCGACAGTGCCGGAACCGTCTATGAGATCGATACTACCCTGCCTTTAAGAGACTTCAGCGTTTCAAAAGAAGGACTTGTTGCTGCAATACTCGAGGATTCCGCCAACTCATGGGTGAATGTATATAATGTCAAAGGCGAGAAGATAGTCGAGATAAAGGCAACGATGTCAAAGACCGGTTATCCGCTTTGCGTTGCGATCTCGGGCGAAGTCATGGCGGTAAGCTATCTGCATGTGGACAGCGATGTAATGAAGAGCGGAGTTACGTTTTACAACTTCGGCGGAGTCGGAGAGAATGTGACCGACAGGATAGTCAGCAGCTACGAATATCCTGATGCTGTGGTACCGACGCTCGACTTTATGGATTCTGATACACTCATGGCTCTTGCGGATAACAGACTCATGTTCTATGAAGGATCAAAGATACCGAAGAGCACAGCGGACATTCTGTTTGCCGATAGTGTTCTGGGAGTATATTACGGAAAGACACATGTCTGTCTTGTCAGCTATGATTCTTCGGGTGAAGACAAGTACAAGATGGATATATATGATACAAAGGGGAGGAAAACAGGTTCTTACAGATACAACATGGATTTCAAGGATATAGTGGTCGGAAACGGACAGGTTCTTATGTATAATGAGAACGAGTGCATGTTGGTGGATGCAGACGGTACTGAAAAATACAACAACAAGTTTGAAAGTCCCGTATTGTTCGTTGCCACAACTGAATCCGCAAAGAAGTATTTATTTGTAAGACAGGCGTCAATAGACGTCGTAAAGTTTGAATAGTAATGAGTATAAACATTAGTGTTACAATGGCTGTCACTGTGCTGATAGCTATGCTGGGATTATATATAGGAGCAAAAAAAGGACTGGCTGACAGCCTGGCTGTCTTTGTCGCCCTGGCGGTCGCGATCATAATGCTGGGGATATTCTTAAGGATATTTGCTTCATATTCCAAAGGCGATACAAAACAGACGATCATTTCTGTTGTCATACTGATAATACTTGGTATCGTATACAGTATCCTGAAGGTCGTCACAAAATCGGTAAAAGCCATAGCGGAACTTCCGATACTGGGATTTGTCGATAAGTTTTTGGGAGCTATACTGGGAGTGGTACTCGCACTGATCATATTTCATGCCGTTACTGCAGCTGCGCAGATGGGTTATCTTGGAAAGATCGGAGATATCATAAACAAGGACGTGGCAGATAGCGAGCTGCTCACATATTTAAAAAAGCTTGATCTGATCGAGCTGATAATGGGACTAAAGGATACAGTATCTGATAAGCTTTCACAGGTATAGAGAATTTGAAGGAATGAGGATTTAAATGAATTACGAGATCATAGGAATAATCGCAACATCTTTTATAGTGCTGGCATTTACAAGAAACGGTGAAAAACAGATAAGGATACTCGATCTTGTCGGGGCCATGCTCTTTGTGGTATACGGTGCATTGATACATTCATTCAGCACCATACTATTAAACGGCATACTGATAGGTGTGCAGGTCTTCAAACTGTACAGAATGAAAAATGATGTGACTGCAACTGAAGAATAAAGCAAAACAGAGGGCAAAGCCCTCTGTTTTGTTCTTTAATCCTTTATCATAGCTTCTGCTATATTTCTTACCAGTGCAAACAGCAGACCGGCAACAGCCCAGATGACCCATGTGAAATGCCATCCGTTTGTCATAAAACTTGTGACGAGATATATTATTACTATCAATATCCAGTACGAGCTTGTAAGAGTGTCAAGTTTTTTGTTTTTGCGTTTCTTTCTGGGTGTGTAGTCATCAGTCTGAAGAAGTATCTTGTATGAGCTGTATACTGCACATACCGAGATGAAAAGATAAACAGCTATACCTACAAGTATGAGTGTCAGACACACCATACAGATGATTACTATATTCGGAGCTTCCATCACAGCTGTGATAACAAGAGGCACTGCGCACAATACACATAATAAAACTCCGAGCGTAAGAGCTTTTGTATTTGAAGCTTCGTACTCAGCCAGGCGATCCTTGGCCATGCCGTCAACTCCATAAGCTGTTTCGAAAGCCTCTTCTTCTAAGAATTTGTACTTCATAAGCTTTTCGCTGTTTATTACAAATGTATAAATTGCCACTCCGATCTGGATAAACATAAATAACAGACCTATTACTGTTGCAGCTTTTTCTGTCAGTATGTCAGGGTAACTTGAGGAAATACCTGCAAGTAATACCAGGATGACCGGACATGTTATCATAAGGAAAACTCCGATTCCGATCTTTGGAAGGACTTTCTTCCTTAATGATATAAATTCAGATGCTTCCTCAAGGGTAACCTTTCTTAGTGGGGTATCTGAGTCATCATCCACGTACTTAAGTTCTGTACTGCCTTCGGGTTCCATTTCATCCTTTAATAAGTAATCGGTACTCACGCCGAATATCTCAGCCATTTTTAAGATCTTTTGAAGATCCGGTACGCTTTGAGCTCCTTCCCATTTGGAAACAGACTGTCTTGAGACATTTAGCATATCTGCGAGTTCTTCCTGTGACCAACCGTTTTTCTTTCTTTCATTAATGATCTTATCTGCTAAAATCATATTCTCCTCCTTTTAGGTAAATCCGATTGATTAGTTTCTGTTCGAACAACCTGACTATAACAATTTCTGCAGTTGCATACCATAAAGTCAGCCTTTCAATCTGTCAACTGCCAGTTGCAAATAGTAAAAATCAACGATATTTCACCCAAAAGAATTATAACATGAGAAAACTTTAAAAAGTTGTTGAATTTGTTATCTATAAATGCTATTATAAAAACCCACCCCTTTTATATAGAAAAAGGGGAAAAAAGTCTTGACTAAGGCACACCTGCATGATACTATATCAGAGTTGCGTCTAATGACAAAACAAAAATGAACTTTGACAAAT
>JAGCXJ010000308.1 GCA_017961385.1 Lachnospiraceae bacterium | reverse complement strand
GAATGAGAGCATACATGTTGTTGACATCAGAAGTGATGTTTCTCTGTATAACTGCTGTCTCAGCGCCCAGATAGTATTCATACGGACGCTTCATGAAATTTATCATCATACGCCTTGATGTAGCAAACTGATTGGTATATACAAACTTAAGCTGTATGACATTCTGTATGAATAAAAACAGATTCTTTAACACGAATGCCATAACAAGGACTACCATCATGACAAGTGCAAACTGTGTCGGCGAACTCATATGAAGTCCGTTGTATACAGCTGCCAGGTATTTGTTTTCAGTTACTGCATTAGGATCAAGAAGGACCGTCATAACAGGAACAATGGCAGATATGGATAAAGACTCAAGAACACCGCCTATGAGCATCAGAAATACGATGAGCACCATCTTTTTCTTCTGCTTTTTATCCAGTAATATATTCAGACGTTTTAAAATCTTTAACATATTGCCTCCGCTATTCTCTTTGCACCGGATCCGTCACATATACCTTCCATTTTCGCTCTCATATCTGCAAGCTTTTTCTTATCCGATATCAGTTCTGCCGTGTTACGAACAATACGCCCTGCAACAGCTTGTCTGTTTTCCCTGATATCACCTGCTCCTATCATGATACCGTGCTCTGCATAATAGGCTGCATTCTTAAGCTGGTTGTCGGCAATGGCAAATTCTATGGTCGGAACCTTCATGCAGCACAGTTCAGTCAGCATAGTTCCGCCTGCAGAAACAGCCAGATCGCATTCTGACATAAGCTTGGCCATATCTGTGACATTTCTGTGAATGAATATGTTGTCGCTGCAAAATGCAAGTCTCATGAGATCCTTTTCATCATCCGACATGCTTCCTATGACAACATGAAAATCAACCTTTTTCAGTGCAGGTTCGCTCTCGATCCCGCTTAGTATATCAAAGAGGATATCTGTCACATCTCCTCCTCCCGCACATACAAGAACATTTGAAGGGATGTGTTCTTTTCTCTCATATACTTTGCTAAACTGAGGTCTGAGCGGAGCATAAACCGGCCCGAGAAGAAGGTTTACTCTTTCATCATACTTATCCTTGTAGCCAAGATCATCCGCATAGATATTATAATTGATAATAGTATCAACAGGCATCTTTTGGTCACAAAGATCATCCATGTATACAAACTTTGAATCACAGACCGCCCTTAGTTTTTCAAAATATTCAGCGTCAAAACTGTAAGAATCAAACAAAACAGTATCAACGTCATGCTCTTTTATCAGCTGCGATAGCTTATATGTCTCATCGACGGGATTCTCCCATGAAGACCCCAGTATCTCATATATAAAGCCTCTTTCTCTTACAAAGGCTGCAGAGTCCTCATCGGCAACAAAAAAGATAACATCTTTTCCTAGCTTTTTAACTTCATCGGCGATCGTCATGCATCTCATGACATGACCTGTAGCTATTATTCTGTTGGCATCTGTTCTAAGTCCCAGCATAAACTAAACCCTGTAATACTCAGATATCTTCTTTACTGCATCGATAACCGACTGCACATCTTCATCGGTCATTCCATAGTAAAGAGGAATTGATATCATCTCTTCATAAAGCTTTTCCGCCTTGGGGCAGAGTCCCTTTTTATATCCCATCCTCTGATAATGCGGGAAGTAGTAAACAGGGATATAATGCACGTTGCAGATGACATTTTCGGCAGCTAATGCATCAAAGAACTGTCTTCTGTCGATTTTCAGCTTTTCAGTGTTCAGTCTTAGGATATACAGATGTCTGGCTGTATCGGACTGCGGTATCTCCTTTTGAACGATGACAGTATCAAGTTCATTAAAGGCCCTGTTATACATATCAACTATCTGCTTGCGGCGATTCTTGAACATCTCAAGCTTGTCTAACTGGCTTATCAAAAGTCCGCACTGTATATCAGTCAGTCTGTAGTTATATCCCATATCAACCTGCTCATAATACCAGGGACCGTCGGGTTCATTTTCAAGAAGTGTGCTGTCTCTTGTGATCCCGTGCGATCTTGCCAGCAGAAGTTTCTTGTAATACTCTTCATTGTTTGTGAGAACAGCACCGCCTTCTCCGCCGGTGATCGTCTTTACCGGATGGAAGCTGAATGTTGTCATATCCGCTATAGAGCCTACATGTTTATTGTTATAAAGAGTACCGATCGAATGAGCACCGTCCTCAATAAGAACAAGACCATGCTCTCTGCATATGCTTAAAAGTCTGTCAAGATCAACAGCCTGACCCGTATAATCCACCGCAACAACAGCTTTTGTCTTTTCATTTATATGCTCTTTCACACTGTCAGGATCGATGTTATAGGTCTCATCATCTATATCAGCAAATACAGGTCTGGCACCGACATACAGTGCACAGTTTGCACTTGCAGCAAATGTGATCGGAGTAGTGATAAGTTCATCGCCTTTAGTAAGTCCTGCCGCCGTGGCAGCCATATGAAGAGCAGCGGTTCCGTTGCTGCATGCTACCGCATACTTTGTTCCTGTCAGTTTGCAGAGTTTTTCTTCAAGTTCACCTACCTTCGGACCGCATGTCAGATAGTCACTCTTCAGTACATCAACCACAGCATCATAGTCTGCCTGATCTAAATACTGATGTCCGTAGTATATCTTTTTTTCTCTTACGGGTGTTCCGCCCTCTATTGCAGGTATGTTCATATTTCCCACCTTTGTAAAAGGACATGCAGGATTTCTGCATGTCCCTGAAAACTGTTTCTATTCTCTATTTTTCGAGGTCTATATCCTTAAGCAGTTCCTTGATCTCATCCACAGAAAGCCACTCGGTATTGTTTCCGGAACTGTATGAAAATCCGTCAGCAACCTTTTTTCCGCCCGGGATCGGATCCTTCTGCTTATCGTTGAATACCATCTGAGGATATACGATGAAGTGCTTGTCATATTCATAGGTTGTCAGAGAATCCTCTGTCGTAACCATGATCTCATGAAGCTTTTCTCCTTCTCTGATACCAACCTCTGGCATCTCGCATCCGGGAAGCATTGCCTGTGCAAGATCAGTTATCTTAAAGCTCGGTATCTTGCTGATAAATGTCTCTCCTCCTCTGGCTTCCGAAAGCGCCTTTATAACAAGCTCCACTCCCTGTGTGAGACTTATCCAGAATCTGGTCATTCGATAGTCTGTTATGGGAAGTTCCTTTCCGCCGTTTTTGATGATGTTGTTAAAGAAAGGTATTACACTTCCTCTTGAACCTGCGACATTGCCATAACGAACTATGGAGAAGTTAACATCCTTAGAACCTGCATAGCTGTTTGCCGCTATGAAGAGCTTATCCGATACAAGCTTTGTTCCGCCGTAAAGATTGACAGGATTGACCGCCTTGTCGGTCGAAAGTGCCACTACCTTTTTAACATCCTTGTTAAGTGCTGCCTCAATGACATTCATCGCACCGTGAATGTTAGTCTTTATCGCTTCGTTGGGATTGTATTCGCAAGCGGGAACCTGCTTTAAGGCCGCTGCATGTATTACATAGTCAACTCCTTCAAAAGCTCTCTCAAGTCTGTCCTTGTCCCTGACATCGCCTATGAAGAAACGCAGCTTGCTTGCATATTCCTTCATCTCGTTTGCCATGACAAACTGTTTATATTCATCTCTTGAATAGATTATTATCTTCTTGGGATCATAATGGGTAAGGACATATTTGGTAAAGCATTTGCCGAATGATCCTGTACCGCCTGTAACCAGTATGGTTTTATTGTTTAACATATTTATTCCTCTTTCCTTAAACATGAACTACATAATTATAGCATAGTTACTCCCTATTCCACAACTTTCCGGATATTACGTTTACAGGTTCTCTAAATCTGTCAAAGATACCCTCGTCATCGACTGAATCCTTGCCCTGACAGTAGTTCTCATTCCACATTGAATAGCATGCACCAAGCATTTTTGGTGACCAGGCCGGAATCTCTTCAAACGTATCCTCGTCATAGAACAGATTCGGTTCCCATCTGTCTGTCAGATTATCCATATCAAGTCTGTCTGAGCCGCTGCCAACAATGATATAGAGGTTTGAGCTTATACAGTTTATTATTCCGAATCCGCTGTTGTAAACCTTAAGCGGATCAGACCATATAGCGCTCCATACCATCATCTGAACATTCTTATCTATTGAGGCAGTATCCATCTGATTGTATGATATGCTTCCCCATAACCTTATATTCTTATCCTCTGACATGGCCTTGACAGATCTGCAGAGCTTTGCGACATATTTTGAGTAAGCAGCATTATCACCGAAAAACTCATCGGTTCCAAGATGGATCGCACTGCATTCCTTAAACAGCGGTTCATTGCCTGTAAGATATTCACTCCACAGATCAGTAGCAAATTCCAGTACCTCGGGCTTTGATACATCAAGTGTATCTGCCAGTTCCGGATAATCATCATAGCCAAGTTCAGGGAACAGTTTAGTGATCGCAAGGCTGTGGGCCGGTGTATCTATCTCAGGCACAACATCTATACCCATATTCTTTGCATCAGCTATGAACTTTCTAAACTCTTCATCAGTATAATAGAACTCGCTTGTCAGCCTCTGATCGCCTGCGTTCACTGAGGAATCAAGTCTGTATGCACTGAACAGTTCTCTTGCGCCTTCAACCGTACCGTCATATTCGCTCGAGGATATTATCGCATTGTCAGACAGATGTATCTGGAATGTGTTCATGTAGTTATCGGCTAGTGTATCCAGCATTCTGTATAGCATATCAATCGATACCGGTCTTCTTGCGACATCGAGCACAAAGCCTCTTACTGCATATTCCGGATAATCTCGAATAACGCCGCATTCCCAGCTTGAATCTCTTTCCTTTATCATGTGACTTAAGGTGACTCTTCCCCAGTAAATGCCTCTGTCAGTATTTGCACTGAGGCTGATTCTGTCGCTGTCTATCCTTATCTCATAGCCTTCATCACCCAGATAGTCCGATTCCTTTATGCTTATATCAAGCAGGTCCTCGTTTTCTCTGTTATTAAGTGCCTTTATGAGTGAATCTCTGTTATCAAATAAAAACTCACCGTTTTCTTTCTTCCACTCTCTTACATTAACATCCCTGAATTTGAAATCATCACCTTCGCTGTTATCCGATGCGGGCAGTACAATATCAAATCCCTTAAGATCCCATTTCTGATATCCGTAGTAAAGCTCATATCCGAGATTTATTTCTACTGGAGCGACAGTATCCGCAAATGTCTTTTTTTCAAGAAGGAGATTGTCATAGTTCACTCCCCCTACTTTAAGTACATATCCCTCGGGAACCGAAGGAACGGGCACCTGTCTGTTTCTTCCGTCTGTAAGCTTGGGTGTCTTAATAACAAAGCTGTCGCATTCATCATCATATACTTCAAGTTCATAGACAGAAACATTCTGATAATACAGAGTAGCGTCTTCTTCGTTTTTTGTCACATCCGTGATATGAAGTCTCAAAAACCTGGCTTTAAGAGCATCTTCATAATATATGATCTGAGGGTTGTTCACTGCAGGTTCATTAAACTGACTGGCTTTTGTCCAGTTTATTCCATCCTCCGATACTTCTATGCAGTATTCACTTGCATTTGTTCTTTCCCAGTATATCTTTACAGCCTGGATATTTCTTGAATTTTTAAAATCCGCCTGCAGGAAATGATCGTTGTTATCCCAGTCATTGACTGACGACCATCTTGACTCCTTATCGATGATCCCGTCAGAGGCCTTTTTTGCTCTGTAGTAACCGCTCTCCTCATCTGACGATGTTACCTTGACTCCCTTATCGTTCATAAGATTGTTACGCCCTATGAGTACATGAATCCCGTCCTCACCTGCTGTCTGAGAAAGCAATGTATGAACGGATGTATCCTCTACTCTTGAAAACTCCAGATAAGGTGTCAGATCCTTTTTGGCTGCTTTAGCTCCCATGAACACAACAAGTCCCATACTCGGCAGGATGTACACGATAAGCACAAACAGAACCATAACAGCTATGTATACAGGCTTTGCGATCTTATCAAATACGGTCTGTTTATTTAACACAAACGCCAGACAGAGAATGAAGATCAGTCCTGCTGTAAACATCATAAATCCAGCTGTAAGTCCAGGAATCGAGTAATCCAGAATGATCTGATCAGTGTTCCCTGTAAGCTCAATGGCAAGCAGACCTCCCAGATAATCGCACACTCTTGCCTGAGATGAACTCCATCCCCTGATATATGCCATCGGCAAGAGCACATATCCTGACATATCTGTATCTGACTTTATTATCACCTGGCCCTTTCTGTTATCAAAAACCATAGAGACCGGCTTCTTTTCATTAAGCAGGGTAGAAAAATCCGTGACATCCCTGATATTATCAAACTCTTCCTTAGACACATTGATCGCACCGCCAAAGCCTTCTTCCAGTCCAAGAAGGGTATCGCTTAACTTGCTTCCGCCATAGGAAGTTACCGATATCCACGGTGTCTCATATCCGAGCCTGTTCATTGTATCTACATACTCTCTGCTCTCTCCTGACGGTACATATGCCGACATGGAATATCTTCCGCTTACAAGGGCTTTGTTTAAGATCTCATCCTGTTCTTCCCTTTCATGAGAGGTGTATACGCTTTCATTTTCTTTCACGTATATGCTGTTCATCTTAAGGTAATTGGATTCATTTATGGCTCTTGAATG
>JAGCXJ010000307.1 GCA_017961385.1 Lachnospiraceae bacterium | reverse complement strand
GGTAAGGTTGAGGTCGAAAAAGGCAAAAACGGCAAGACAAATGTAGTCATAACCGAAATACCCTTTACGAAGATCGGTGCAAAAATCACCAAGTTCTTGCAGGATATTGCGACACTTGCCGAGACAAAGAAAGCTCCGGATGTAATCGACATCTCAAATCAGTCATCCAAGGAAGGCATCCGAATAGTAATCGAACTTAGAAAAGATGCGAATGTAGATAATTTCATTAATCTTCTCTATAAAAAGACAAAGCTCGAGGATACATTCGGTGTAAACATGCTGGCTATAGCCGGCGGCAAGCCTGAAACAATGGGGCTTAAGCGTATACTTAAGGAATGCGTAGAATTCAGATATGAAGTGACTACCAGAAAGTATACAAATCTGCTAGCTAAGGAACAAAGCAAAAAAGAAATCCAGGAAGGACTGATAAAAGCCTGCAACGTCATCGATCTTATCATAGAGATACTTCGCGGATCTAAGGATAGGGCGATGGCAAAAGCTTGTCTTATAGAAGGAAAAACGACAGGTATAAAGTTCAAGAGCAAGGAAAGTGAAGTAATGGCAAAACAGCTGATGTTTACCGAGCCTCAGGCCAATGCCATTCTTGAGATGCGTCTTTATAAGCTCATAGGTCTAGAGCTTGATGCGCTGATTGCTGAACATAATGAGACAGTAGCCAACATCTTTAAGTACGAGGATATACTTGAAAGAAAGGATTCAATGGCTCAGGTCATCATCAACGAGCTCGACGAGATAAAAAAAGAATACGGCCGTCCAAGAAGAACCATAATCGATAACTGCGAAGAAGCTGTAGTCGAAGAAGTTCAGATTCCCGAGATGGAAGTCATGTTCATTATGGACAGATTCGGATATGCCAAGATCATTGATATCCCTACGTTCGAAAGAAATGAAGAAGCCGTAAGAGCTGAATTCAAATATATTTGCCGTTGCAAAAATACAGGCAAGATATGTCTGTTCACAAATAATGGGCAGCTTCACACCATAAAGGTTCTTGATCTTCCCATGGGTAAATTCAGAGATAAAGGAAAACCGATAGATAATGTCAGCAACTATTCTTCAGCAACTGAAAACATAGTTGCTGTTGCAAGTCAGAGCGAACTTAACCTGTACAGACTGATATTTGTAACAAAGCTCAGTATGATGAAGGTAGTTGACGGCGGTGAATTTGATGTTGCCAAAAGAACTGTTGCAGCGACAAAACTGTTGGATGATGATGAAGTTATAAGTGTAGTCGCTATTAAAGAACAAAGGAATATCGTTCTCAAGACAAATGACGGTTATTTTCTGCGATTCCCTATCGAAGAGATACCGGAAAAGAAAAAGGCTGCTGTCGGTGTCCGCGGCATGAAATTATCGCCTAAGGATTTTGTAGAAGAAGTATTCTATACTCAAAATGCTGTCGAGCAGAATTATGATTACAACGGTCGCATAATCGCTCTTAACTCAATAAAGCTTGGCAAACGTGACAGCAAAGGAACCAAACTGAGAGGGAACTAACATGAGAGTAATAGCTGGAAGTGCCCGTTCTGTGCCGCTTATCGCGCCTCAGGGGCTAGATACCAGACCTACAACTGATAAGATCAAGGAAACACTGTTCAATATGATCAATTTTGATCTTCCTGACTGCGTATTTATTGATCTATACAGCGGAAGCGGCGCTATAGGAATCGAAGCCATAAGCAGAGGTGCCAGACATGCCTATTTTGTTGAAAAGAACAAAAAAGCTGTTGAATGCATAAAATTCAATGTTGTCAAATGCAAATTTCAGGACGAAGCAACAATAATAGCCAGAGATGTTTCAGACGCATTGTATGAGATACATGACAAGGCAGATATCATTTTTATGGATCCTCCATATGATTCGATGAACGAAACTAATATCATGAAACAGCTCTTAACCTCAAAGATCATTCATGAAGATACTATTTTTATTATTGAGGCTGCCATCGAGAGAGATTTCTCTGATATAACATCACTCGGATATGAAATATACAAGGAAAAGTTCTATAAAACCAACAAACATGTATTTTTCAGATTGGCGACAAATTCCTAAAGAATCGGTTTAAAAAACTCTACATTTTTAGTATAATATCTAAGGATGCAAAAAGAGAGGTAATTATATGCATGCAGCGATCTATCCCGGAAGTTTCGATCCGGTCACTTTCGGTCACCTCGACATCATAAACCGAGCTGCCGAAATGTTCGATGAAGTGATTGTTAGCGTTCTGGACAATTGCAATAAGACACCATTGTTTTCAGTTGAGGAACGTGTTAATATACTTAAGAAGGCTACGGAGGATATCCCTAATATACGGGTTGAATCCTTCAGCGGGCTCCTTATAGATTATGCCAAGAGCATCAACGTTAATATAGCTATAAGAGGTCTTAGAGCTATCACCGATTTTGAATATGAACTTCAGATCGCTCAAACGAATAAACTTCTGAGCGGTGGTGCATTGGATACCATATTTTTGACTACAAGTCTTGAATATGCATATCTGAGTTCATCCGGGGTTAAGGAAATAGCATATTTTAATGGTGATATAAGCAAATGTGTTCCTGATTTTGTTGCCGATTTGGTATACGAAAAATTCAGACATAAAAATGATAAGAGAGGTTGAAGGGGTTTATGGAGACTAAGCAGAGTAAGATAGAATTATTGATCGATGAGATTCAGGATTACATCGACAGCTGCAAATATAAGGCATTTTCAAACAACATAATCATGGTCAATAAGGATGAGATGGACTCTTACCTTATGGAGCTTAAGAAGAATACTCCTGAAGAGATCAAACATTATCAAAAGATAATCGCTAACAGAAATGCTATAATGGCCGAAGCAGACAAGGCCAGAAATGATGCCAAACTTGAAGCACAGGAGATAGTTAACAAGGCTATAACCCAGACCAATGAACTTATAAGCGAGCATGAGATCATGCAGAGAGCATACGATCAGGCAAATGAGGTAATAAATCTCGCAGCATCGCAGGCTCAGGAGATAGTAGATGCTGCTGTTAAAGAAGCTAATGAGTTAAAGGAATCTGCAACTCAGTATACAGACAGCCTTCTTGCTCATGTTGAAGAGGTTACTTCTCATTATATCAATCAGTCAGACAATGAGTATAACCGCCTGATAAGCAGCCTCAACGAGTGTGTAGAAACAGTAAGGGCTAACAGAAGCGAGCTTTATCCTCAGACTGTTAGTGAAGCCGGAGCAACAACGGATGATATTCCTCTTCAGAACACCGCACCTGTTAAGTCCGACTCGATCGTTGATCTGGATCTTATTTAAGAAATATTTAGAGCTGCGAAAATCGCAGCTCTTTTTAAGTATGGGGGAGATACTTTGAAATACATCTATAGAATCATTCTAATACTGACAGGTCTCATATTATTTCATATATCGTATTTTCCGTCTTATTGTAAAAATGTTGTTGTTGTCATTGATCCCGGTCACGGCGGCGATTCAATGGGTGGTAATATCGATGACAGGATCGAGCGAGATATTGATCTGATAACAGCTTCTGCAATGAAGGAGCGACTTGAGCAGTATGAAGGCGTAGATGTTTACCTGACAAGAGAAAACAATACCGACAAAGAGCTTACTAGAAAAGAGCGTTTTGATTTTGCTAAAGAAGTAGATGCAGATTTCTTATTCTCTATCCATTACAACATGTCCGAATATCATACTCTTTTCGGAAGTGAGGTGTGGGTAGCATCAAAAGGCAGCAACTATGTAAAAGGCTATCAGTTCGCAACTATAGAAATGAAGGCTCTGACAGATTTAGGGCTTTTTGACAGAGGTATAAAGAACAAGCTCAACAAGGACAGAAACGGGGAGTACTACGGAATCCTTAAGTATGCTGAAGAATATAATATCCCCGCAGTCATCATAGAGCACTGTCACCTGGATGAAGAAAGGGACAGTGCATTCTGGAACGAAGAATCATATAAGCGTTTTGGAGAGATCGATGCAGACTGTGTTGCCAAGTTTTACAGTCTCAGTTCTTCATCTCTCGGAATAGATAATTCTTCTTTTCAGAATATAGCTGTTGAAGCACCTTCCAAAAGACTGGACCGAGACTATAGTGAGCCCGAATACTGTACACTTCAGATAAAAGATAACGGTGATACTGTGACCGCTCATATAGAAGCGTACGATCCTGATAATTATATTCAGTATTATCAGGTAAGCCTTGACGGTGGAGATCATTTCGGCCGTCTCGAGGAGTGGACTGACAGAAGCAGTACATCAATGGAATTTGATATTCCTAAAGAGATAGAACAAGATTATTACGTAGTTGTCAGAGCCCTTAATCAATATGATCTATATCTGGCTTCCGATTCAGTTTATGTTGAGGGACTTCCAAAACCTGCTGAAGATATAGATTCAGGATCCATAGATGCAGATACAGAATATAAGACAGTCGAGATCAAGGAATCTGATCAAAAAGAAAAAACTGCTTTATCTCCGATATTCATATTTGTAGTTACACTGATAGTATTGTTTGTAACGGTTAACATTTTCTTTGCCATATACATTACAAACAGCCGCAAGAAAAAGCGTAGACGCAAGAATAACCATGAGACTCGATAAGTATATATGCAAATGTACTTCATATTCAAGGAAAGAAGCCTGTTCTTTGATCAAGAAGAAACGTGTTTCGGTTGACGATGATATTATTACGGATGCAGGTTTTCACATTAACGAAGATCAGAAAGTAATGATCGATGAAACTGTTCTTCATTACGAAGAATATATATACATAATACTGAACAAACCTGCCGGATATATTACCGCCACCAATGATAACAGCAGTAAAACCGTGATGGATCTTATTGACGAAAAGAAAACGGATCTGTCTATCGTAGGCAGACTTGACAAAGACACAGAAGGCCTCCTTCTAATTACAAATAACGGCAAGCTCAATCACAACATGCTCTCACCTTCAAAGCACGTAGATAAGACCTATTATGTCGTATGTGAAAACGAGCTTAGCGATGAAGAAATCAACAGATTATGTCAGGGTATAGACATAGGGGATGATACACCTACTCTT
>JAGCXJ010000306.1 GCA_017961385.1 Lachnospiraceae bacterium | reverse complement strand
CTGAACTCTCTTAAATATCTCTTTGCTTCAGTGCCGGCCTTCTTGAAATGTCCCTGACCTGCCTTGTTAACGCCATGGCGGTGAAGAACTTCCTTCTTGCCTGACTTGTCTCTGTTTACGACTCTTTCCTTAACATCGCCGAAGCCAACCTGTACTGCGCTGTATCCGTCGTTGTCAACAGTCTTTACCTGAGTCACTACGCAGGGACCTGCCTGAAGAACTGTTACCGGGATAAGAGCTCCATCTTCATTCCAGATCTGAGTCATCCCGACTTTTGTTGCCAGAATTGCTTTTTTCATTCTCCTTTTTACCTCTCTTTTCTTGTCTGCTAAAGCGGTATCCTGCTATGGGATACATAAAGCCAGCAGAGGATTTACTGTTATATCTTCAACCGGTGTCCGTTTGCTGATCGAGATTACACCGGTAAAGTGCCAAATTATTTCATCTTTATTTCAACATATACACCGGCAGGAAGATCCATCTTTCTGAGTGACTCAGTGATCTTGGATGAAGGATTGATAACATCGATGAGTCTCTTGTGAGTTCTCTGCTCGAACTGCTCTCTTGAATCTTTGTACTTATGTACGGCACGGATGATGGTAACTACTTCCTTTTTAGTAGGAAGCGGAACCGGTCCGCTAACCTGAGATCCGTTCTTCTTGACTGTTTCGATGATTTTTTTGGCAGATGCATCAACCAACTGGTGATCATATGCTTTCAGAGTGATTCTCATAATCTGATTTGCCATAAAAAAAGTCGCCTCCTTTTCGCACTTTTAATTGATAAGTACGACAAGCGGTGACTGTACACTCTTCCGTGTCTGTCCTGTTTTTTACTTAGCGGATTTCATCCGCCCAGGCTTTTCACACGTTGTTTCTAATTACTATTAGACGTTACTTGTACAGTGACTTGTCGTCAGTTTCCTAACTTGACATTCGCTCCACGGAAAACCTGCCACGAAGGCAGCAACCTCACGCTTCATAGCTATCATGCCACAGCAACGTCTACTATACACTATACTTTTACGTTTTGCAAGCACTTTTTTTAATTTTTTTTGAGAATGTCCGATGGTTCCCCATCCCCGATCTTTCCTGTGTTTGTTAGCATGTTGCATAAATCGGAAGAATTTGAGGTTTTGAATCGGAAGAATGTGAGGAATTGGAAAGATCCCCGCCATATGACGGGGATCTCGTTTCTTCTATATATTATGCGTTCTTAAGTGATTCCTGAACAGCTTCGAATTCCTTTGTGATCTCTTCACTGGGTGCCTTTGTAAGAAGGCTTACAGCTATGTTGAATACGAAAGCTACTATGAATGCCGGTAAAAGCTCATAGATATTGAGAGCTCCGCCAAGAGGCCTTACAAGGAATTTCCATATGAATATCATTGCTCCGCCGCTTACCATTCCGGCAAGTGCTCCGTAGAGATTTGATCTCTTCCAGAAAAGAGCAAGCAGAACAGTCGGTCCGAATGCGGCACCGAAACCTGCCCATGCAAACGATACGATATTAAATACCGAGCTGTTGGGGTTCCATGCGATGACAACACCTATAATGGAAACGATGCCAACGGTCGCACGCGCGATGATCATCTCTGTCTTTGCATCTATATCCTTCATGAACACTTCTTTTAAGATGTTCTGTGATACGCTCGAGCTTGCAGCCAAAAGCTGTGAGTCTGCTGTTGACATTGTTGCTGCAAGTATTCCCGCAAGGATGAGACCTGCAAGGAGTGCTGCAAGTACTCCGTGACTTGCGATAAGCTGAGATATTACGATTATTACCTGTTCGCCGTCAGCAAGCTGCTCGATAACGCCCTTGTTGCTCATTGCGCATCCCATGATACCGATGAATACGGCAACACCGAGTGAGATGAATACCCAAACGGTTGCAACTCTTCTTGAGAGCTTGAGCTTTGAGGGATTCTCTATAGCCATGAATCTTAAAAGGATATGAGGCATGCCGAAGTATCCGAGTCCCCATGCCAGTGTTGATATCTTTGTTATGAATCCGTAATCGACAGAGTTGCCGGTCGCGGCGTCATGCATCGCATTAAGATCAAAGTATCCTGCGATGTTTCTTGCATTATCCATTACAGCGCCCATTCCGCCGACACTGTTCACACCGTAGATAACGATGACAACAAGAGCAAATGTCATGATGATGCTCTGCCAGAAGTCGGATGTCGATGCTGCCATGAATCCGCCGAGTGTCGTATAGAAGATGATAACGAGTGCGAATACGATCATTGCTGTATGATACTGCTTTGTCGTAAGCTCGCTTGTTGTTGAAAAGAGTCTGCCAAAGAGCTTTCCGCATGCAGAAAATCCTGATCCTACATAAGGAACAAAGAAGATCACTATAATGATAGCGCTTATAACGGAAAGGATCTTTTTATCGTCTCTGTATCTGTTTGAGAAGAATACAGGCAGTGTTGTCGAATTGCCGCATACGACAGTATATGTACGAAGTCTTCTCGCAACAAAGAGCCAGTTAAGATAGGTTCCGACTGCAAGACCGAAGGCCGTCCAGAATGCATCTGCAAGACCTGTCATGTATGCAACGCCCGGAACACCCATTAAAAGATAGCTGCTCATGTCGCTGGCCTCGGCACTCATTGCCGTTACAAAGGGGCCGAGCTTTCTTCCGCCGAGGAAGAATTCGTCAGTGTTGTGACTGTTTCTCTTGAATGACCAGATACCGATGCCTATTACAAATGCCATGTAGGCGATGATCGATACCATGATACCGATAGTGGATGTGCTCATTTGATACTCCTCTCTTTAATATGAAGGTTTATTCCTCTCCAGCTTTGATCCTCTCAGCCTGTTCCTTCTGGATGATCGGATCATACGAAATTATTGGTTCTATATCCTCGTTCTTTAATCTTCTTGCTATGTAGTTTCTAAGGATCGATACAACAACGGGCGAAAGCGATATTACACCGATAAGGTTGGGTATCATCATAAGTCCGTTGAATGTATCAGATATATCCCATGCGAGCGAGCTTGTCATGAGTGAACCGCTCACTACCATGAGAACGAAGATAACTCTGTATATCTTTGTTCCCTTTATTCCGAACAGATACTCAACAGCCTTGCTTCCGTAGTGAGACCAGCCAAGGACTGTCGTGAATGCAAAGAGTAACATCGCGATGGCAACAAACCACTGTCCGAAGCGGCCGAATACGTTACCGAATGCAGTAGCAACAAGCGTGGCATCATCGACTCCTTCTGCTGCAAGACCTGTTGAAAGATCGATCGCACCGGATGAGAGAACGACAACGGCTGTCATCGTACATACAACGAATGTATCGGCAAATACCTCAAAGATTCCCCAAAGGCCCTGCTTGATGGGTTCAACTACGTTTGAGTTTGAATGAACCATAACGGATGAACCAAGACCTGCCTCGTTAGAGAATACGCCTCTTTTGCATCCCTGTGTTATTACTGTCTTTATCATTATGCCTGTTGCGGCTCCGCCTACGGCCTTTACGCCGAATGCGAACTTAAAGATCGCAACAAACATAGCGGGAACTACCTTTATATGAAGGATGAAGATGATGAGTGCTCCGATGACATAGATCACTGCCATGAAGGGAACTACTCTTTCCGCAACTGCCGCTATCCTCTGCAGACCGCCGATTATTATAACGCCTGCGATGAGCATGAGCACTATTCCTATAGTCAGGTTCACGGCATTGATATCACCGTAGATAACGGGTGCATTCACATTTGCAAAGAATGCGCTCTTTAGGTTGGCCGTTATCTTGTTTACCTGGCCCATGTTTCCTATACCGAAGCTTGCAAGGATCGCAAAGAGCGAGAAAAGAACTGCAAGAACGCCGCCTATCTTTTCATAGCCCTTGATGTTTCCGAGGCCGTCCTTAAGATAGTACATGGCACCGCCGCTCCATTCGCCTTCCTTGTTCTTTCTTCTGTAGTAGATGCCGAGGACATTTTCGGAAAAGTTTGTCATCATTCCGAAGAATGCAGCTATCCACATCCAGAATACGGCACCGGGTCCTCCGATGACTATCGCGGCGCTCACACCTGCGATATTTCCCGTACCGATGGTTGCCGCAAGAGCTGTACATAATGCCTGGAACTGGGATACGCTTCCCTTGTCTTCATTGCTCCTTGATCTCTTGTCAAATACTCCTCCGACGGTCTTCTTCATCCAGTGCTTTATATGTGTCACCTGGAAGAATCCTGTAAGCAGTGTCATTACGACACCTACGCCGATAAGAAGCACGAGTCCTACCTGGACCCAGACAAATGTGTTGATCGCGTCATTTACTGCCGTGATCCTTTCAATAAACTGCTCCATGGTTAATCCCTTCCCTTAATCTAGACTGCGAGTTTTACAGATTCATAATCCTTGTCTATCTCGTTTCTTACGATCGCCTTTATATGTGAATCTCTCCTGTCGGCAGAGATTATCTCTCCGCTCTCAAGCTTAAGATCAATAGTTCCGTCTTTTCTTATTATAATGTCCTGAAATCTTACTATGACTTCCGCCTTGCAGGCTTTTCCGTCAGCCTGGCTTATAACTGATTCATAGCACAGCTTTATATCGTTTACGTGAGTTCCGGTCTTTCCGTAGCTCTCTTCTCTAAGTACGTTAAGATATGAAGATATATAGTTTGGAGACGACCATTTGAATGTCGTCTGCTTGTTTACGTATACGGGCATGAGTCCCGCATCGCAGAATATCCTCATTCCGTACTCGTTCGCATCCGTAAACAAAGTTAAAGCCTCTTTTTTCAAAGAGGCCATCATCTCATCCGTTATCTGATCAGTATCTGTAATGTATCTGTCCACGTCCTCTACGATGTATTCCTTTATGCACTCTTCACTTGGCGTTGTCGCCTTGTAGTCAAGCTCTTCAAGATCGGCCTCGTCAAAAACGGCCCTGACCCTTATCGTCTCTCCCGCATCGTAGTATTCTTTTTCATCTATTATCTGATATGTTACGACATCCTTAAACTTTGTATTGCTGGTATCAAGGCTTGCAGTAGCCAAAGGAGCGATGCCTTCAAAGTTTATATCAAGCCCTTCAAAGAGATCGTTCTCAGATACCGGTGTTGCCGCAACCAGACCGTTAACGGTATAGTGCATGTCGTTTGCCTTTACCTTTAGGTTGTAGTTCTTTGCAACGCTCTTGTCATAATTAAAGCTTATCGTCACCTCGTCGCCGTTAGTCAGACCGCTTGACTTTGAAAAGTCAACGGATACCGTCTGATAAAAGGCGCCGTATTTTTCATCTACATCGATTGTTGCAGAAAGCACTCCCTCTCCGTCAAAGCCCGTAAGAGTTATATGAGTCACTTCCTTTAAGTCTATCTCTGTCTTGCTCGCATCATTTAAAAATACATATAAAACAGTAAAGAGCACGGCAACAAGAGCGCACACGAAGCACACTCTTAAATATATCTGTCTTGTTCTTTCCTGTTTTGTCATTCTTCTTCTGGCCATTTTTTATCCCTCTTATTGTCCCTCTTTTAATGTCCCATACGAAGAATATTACCAAAAGTCGTCTCTTACGTCAATTCCTTATAATTCTGAATGATGTGATTGTACATGGTCCTTACGGCAGGCGCCATGAAATCCCTGTTCATTACGGCTATGCCTATTATCCTGCAGGGGTTGCCGCGAAGCGGATATATGTTCACATCATAGGGTATGTCATTCATGCAAAGCTTTGGCATGAGACAGATCCCGAATCCCTTTTCAACAAGCTTTACCGTTGAAAGATCGTCCACCACGTGATAATTTGACTGGACTGTCAGCTTGTTTTCCTTTAAAAAGTTCTGGATATCAGCATCGGTACACTCTCTCTGTGTAACGAAGGAGTGATTTCTCATCTCTTCTATTTCAATGTATTCGCCGTTTGGCTTCATGCTCTTTGGAAGTACGCATAAGAGCGGATCCTTGCACAGCGGCTCTATCGGGATGTCGCCCGCACTAGATACTGACAAGAATCCCAGATCGACTACTCCGTTTTTGAGCCAGAAGGCAACCTCGTCGTAGCTTCCCTGGTAGACCTCGATCTTTACACCGGGATATTTTTCCTCAAAAGAGCTCATTATCTGAGGCAGCCAGTTGGTGCATACGCTCGAGAACACTCCTATCTTTACCTTGCCGGCCTTAAGTCCGTTCGTATCAGCGATGAACTGCTGCAGCGACTCGTCGCTGTTAAGTACCGCATTGACATAAGGAAGCAGGTGTTCGCCGTAGTTAGTGAGAGTGACTCCGTTCTTGCTCCTTGTTAGCACCGAAAAGCCAAGCTCAGATTCCATGGAGCTTATCGCATGGCTTATGGCTGACGGAGTAAGTCCCAGTATATCCGCCGCTTTTCGAAAGCTTCCTATATCAGCGACGGTCTTGAAAACCTGATAGGTAAGTAATGTCATCTTAAATCCTTTACTTTGCGCATTTGTAGAGCAGATCTTCCCATCTTCTGTCGACTTCTGCCTGGAACTGCTCCAAAAGATCCTCGTTGCCCGGTTTGAACAGGTGCTTGAATCTTCCCTGTTCTCTTAAGAAGTCCTCGATAGGAAGCTTCTTTTTAGGCTCGTAGCTTAATGTCCACTTGCCGTGATCTACTTCAAACAAGGGCCAGTAGCATGTCTCTATGGCAAGCTTGCATATCTTCATGACATCGCTTGTCTCATATCTCCATCCTCTCGGACACGGTGCCAGTACGTTTAAGAATGCTGCACCCTCTGTATAGATTGCTCTCTCGCTCTTTACATACAGGTCCTTGAAGTCCTGTGTGAGTGTTGTCTGAGCAACATATGCAACATCATGATCTGCGATGATGCTCGCAAGATCCTTTCTGTTCTGCATCTTTCCGTTTGACTGCTTTCCGACGGGAGTCGTAGTCGTATCGGCAAACATGGGGGTTGCGCTACTTCTCTGGATACCCGTGTTCATGTATGCTCCGTTATCGTAGCAGACATAGACCATGTCATGGCCTCTTTCCATTGCTCCCGAAAGAGACTGGAAGCCTATATCGTATGTTCCGCCGTCACCGCCGAATGTGATGAACTTGAAGTTCTCATCCTTGTCAAGACGGCCTCTTTTCTTCAGCGCCTTGTAAGCTGTCTCCACACCCGAAAGGGTTGCGCCCGCATTCTCAAAAGCGTTGTGAATGTAGCTGTCCTCCCATGCGGTATAGGGATACATGTATGTGCTGACCTCTAAGCAGCCCGTAGCATTTCCGATGACTGCTCTGTCGCCTTCATGAAGAGCACGCAGCACGCCTCTGACCGCTATGGTGGCACCGCACCCTGCACACATGCGGTGACCCGGTGCTAAACGCTCCTCTTTATTCATTACTTCCTTGAAATTATAATTTCCCATCTTTACTGCTCCATCTTGTCTCTTAAGCCAATGTATTTAAACTGCTTGATCTCGGTTCCGTTCACAACGTGATCCTCAAGCTCGTCAAAAATCTTATACACGTGATCTACCGTAAAGTCTCTTCCCGCAAGTCCGTAGATATAGTTGACTGCCTCGATATAGACTTTCTTTCTGTAAAGGCCTGCCATTATCTCGCTGCCAAGAGGACCGCCGTTTGTGTTATAGCTCTCGCATCTGTCCATTATGGCAACAGCCTTGCAGCCTTTAAGAGCATCGGCTAGTTCTTCTGCGGGGAAGGGTCTGAAGACTCTGAGCTTTATAACTCCGACTTTCTTTCCCTTTGCTCTCATATCATCGACAGCCTGCTTTGCGGTTCCAGCTGCAGATCCGATGATGACCATTATGTAGTCGGCATCCTCAGTTCTGTATTCTTCAAAGAGTTCAAATCCTCTTCCTGTAAGTTCTTTATACTTCTTTGCTACATCGATGATGACCTGCTTTGAGGCTTCAAGAGCAAGCTCCTGGTTCTTTCTTGCTTCCATGGCATAGTTTGATACGCTGTAGGGTCCCATAGCCATGGGTTCGCCGGGCTTTAGAAGATACTCTTCGGGTTCATATGTTCCAACAAAGTTCTGAACCTTGTCATCCTCCAAAAGCTCTATGTTTTCAACGGCATGGCTTGTGATGAAGCCGTCCTGGCATATCATTACGGGAAGCAGAACGTTCTTGTTCTCGGCAATGGGATATGCCTGGATGAAGTTGTCATATGCCTCCTGGTTGTTCTCTGCATATATCTGGATCCAGCCCGTATCTCTTGCACCCATTCCGTCGGTATGGTCGCAGTTGATGTTTATGGGGCCGGAAAGTGTTCTGTTTACGAGTGCGAGTACGCAGGGCATGCGGTTGCTCGCTGCAAGCAAGAGCTCCTCCCACATCAGAGCAAGTCCGCAGCTTGATGTTGCAGTAAGGCTTCTTGCACCTGCTGCCTCGGCTCCTATCGTTGCACTCATTGATGAGTGCTCACTCTCAACCGGGATAAACTCGGTATCGCATTCTCCGTTTGCTATATAGCTTGATACCATCTGGGGTATCTCTGTTGATGGTGTTATGGGAAATGCGGGCATGACATCGGGATTAACCTGCTTGATGGCATAGGCCACGGCTTCATTTCCGCTCATTCTGTCTCTTATAGCCATTATTGACCCTCCCTCATCTCAATAGCACCGAAAGGGCATGCCTTTACGCATATGCCGCATCCCTTGCAGTGATCGTAATCAAAGTCGCCTCTCTTGCAGTCCTTGACGGGAATGCTACTATCGGGGCAGACCGGTACGCACAAAAGGCACTGCTTGCACTTGTCTGCATAAAATACGGGAGTGTTTGTTCTCCATTCTCCGGTATTAAAGCTTTTTGAAGTAGCAGCCGCATACATGTGAAGACCTGTTGTCAGGTCCTGGTATGGCGACTGTTCATTTATCCTGCTTACATCTGTTCTCATATCTATCCTCTTTTTTCTAGGCTATCAGACTCTTTGCATCCTTAAGATCACTCTCAAGTGCATCAAATGTCTGGATCAGCGCCTGCATGTTTCCTTCTATAACTTCGGGCTTTTTGGCAAACTTGTGCTCGTATGAGCTTCTCATCTCTTTGATGAACTCATCCTTTTCCATTACCCTGCTGACTGCAACGGCTGCAGCAAGCATCGGCGAGTTGGGAAAGTACTTTCCGAGTGTATCTACGCTTATCTTTCTTGCATCCACTACGTAGACAGCTCCCCTAAATCCCTTAAGATGAGGCATTACCTCTTCTTTGCTCCTTGCTGTATTTATGATGATGGCTCCATCTTCACTTAAGCCAGCCGTAACATCAACGCTCTCAAGCAGTGTCTCGTCAACAACTACCACAAGATCCGGGTTATAGATGTTGCTGTGAACCCTGATAACGTCCTTGCTTATACGGTTGTATGCTGTGATGGGTGCTCCCATTCTCTCCGGTCCGTACTCGGGAAAGCCCTGTACATGCGCTCCCGTCTTCCAGGCTACATCGGCAAGCAGAAGCGCTGCCGTCTTTGCGCCCTGGCCTCCTCTTCCGTGCCATCTGATCTCCAATGTCTGATTACTCATTTCCTACTCCTGATCCAATGTTTAATTATTTTCATCTTGGTTATGATTTTTGTTCACCTCGTTCTATTATACATAAGACTTTTTTAATGTAAAGTGAAAAATTGAAATCTTTTCATTTTTTAGATGAACATTTTTGAACAGTTTTCAAACTTCGATGCAAAGTCCGTCGTAAGATGGAGAAACGCTTCCTCCTTCCCCAACAATCCTGCTTAAAACAGAAAAATCTTTTAAATGAGAATCGATGTATTTCTGTAGGTTATCGTGACTCATGTCGTGGG
>JAGCXJ010000026.1 GCA_017961385.1 Lachnospiraceae bacterium | reverse complement strand
GAGACAGCAGTTACAGAAGAAGCAGTCGCTACAGAAGAGACAGTCGCAGAAGCTACAGACAGCGAGAATGAGGCAGCAGCACTGGAACAGGCAGACAGGATAGTCAGAGAGAACGAAGAGAAGGTAGCAGATCTTGAGCAGAAGTTCTCCAAGATGACTCCTTCAGAGCTCCTTGCTTACTGGAAGAAAGTCAACAAGATCAATACAGCTCTTGAGAACGGAACATACGTAGCTCCCGAAGAAGGTCAGGAAGCAACTGAAGAAGATGACATAGCAGCAGCGATCAGGGAACTCGGAATGCAGGCCATCAAATCGGCAATGCGCAACGGTATCGACGCAGCAGTCGATATGGTACCCGGAGCACAGTATGCAGGAAGTCCTGTAAAGGCTCTTTTAAAGAAGGCACTCGGAGTTGCAGAAGAAGATGAACAGGTTACAGTAGACGATACAGTCAGGGAAGAAGCAGACAGGATCATAGCAAAGCTTGAAGAGATGCAGAAGGACAACAAGAAAGATAACATCAACTCCAATACGGTATCATCATACAACAAGACTCTCAACAACCTGGATGAGTTTGTAGACAGCCGCATGGAAGAGATCGATAACACAAACAACAACAGCGAATACAACGAAGTAGACAAGCTCGTAAGAAACGCTTCAACGATCGGCGGAGAAGAAGACTGGCTCGACGGAAGTAACCCGGTATTCGATCTGATGAGAGCAGCAGCAGATGTTCTCAGGGGCGGCAAGACAGACGATAAGGACAACAGAAGCTACCTCGATCTCCTTTACGACTACAGCGTAGACTCAAGCCTTTTCACAGGAGAGGCAATGCAGAAAGCAACAAAGTACTTCGAAGGCAGACTTACAAGATTCATCGACAGCTGCGGAAAGATCATGGAGATCCTGGATTATCACAAAAAGGTAGCAGCACTTACAGTTGAGCAGGTAGCAAGCATGAGCGCACCGACAAGAGCTATATACGAAAGGATCAAGAGCTCGGCAGGAGCAGTTGCACAGAAGCTCAGCATGATAGCAGATTTCTTCTTCGGAACAAACAAGAACAACAATAACAACAATAACACGACAAAGAATCAGCAGAAGGGTATCTTCGAAACAGCAGAAAACTTCCAGAAGAAAGACAGGACAGTTTACATCGACTACGGACACAACGGAAAAGGGATCAACCTTAAGGACAAGATCGATATCTGCGGCGGATCAACAACATACAGAAAACTGTGGCACATCTTCAACGTAGACCGCGACCAGATCTGCAAGCAGATCAAGGACGGGATGGAGAAAGATATCTACGGAGCAGGCCTTAAGAAAGAAGATATCGACAAGATCGCAAAGCAGGCAAAGGCACTGAACATGACGATCCCTGAGTACCTCGAGTACTGCGGATTCGACGTAAGCCTCCTCAAAGCTCATCCCGGTATTCTCCTTAACGGATGCAAAACCGAAAAGTCAGGATGGTGGACATACGAAGCAGACTTCACAGGATATAACACAGGGAACCACGACAAGGACACAAAGGGAACGATCTACAAATCAAAAGCAGCCATCTTCGACGGAGACTTCTACAACACAGATACACCGTTCTACGTATTCAGAGCAGAGTGATCAAAGAAGAAACAGGAACACGAAGAACACAGACAGAAAGGAGAAACAAGAAAAGAGCCGGTCGGAATCGACCGGCTCCTTTTCATGGATCATGAACCGGAGGGGGTGTGGTCTGTATTTGTTCGGGAGAAGAATGTAGGTTGACAATCCCTTGAATAAACAATATAATGAACTATCGCAACGGGGCTGTAGGTATTTACAGCCCTGTTTTTGTTATAGAGATCAATCACGTTGTGAACAAAGGCGTTCTGTTATGCAAATATGCATATAGAGCGCCTGTTTTTTTCGGTTAATTGATCATCATTGAAGATTGGAGGGATGCATATGAATAAAGAGGGAATGAATTCTTATTCTGATACCGTAAACGAATTGCTGGCAAGGTACGGAGTCAGGTTTGGTATATATAAGAACGGAACCTTTAAGGAACAGTTGTTTCCATTAGATATAATCCCCCGAAAGATCGGACAAAAGGAGGTCGAATATCTGGAAAAAGGCCTTAAGCAACGCGTTATGGCTCTAAATGAGTTCATTAAAGATATATATGGCGAAAAAAAGATCATACGTAATAATGTGATCCCTGAAGAGTTTGTATATATGGGGAGCGGTTATCTGGCACAGTGCGAAGGTGTTTGCCCCGCGAAGGAAATATACACACATATTTCCGGAATTGATCTGGTTCAGGCTAAGGATGGGCAGTGGTTTGTTCTTGAAGATAATCTCAGAATTCCTTCAGGGGCTTCGTATCCGATGATAGCACGCGATATATGCCGCAAGAGTTCGCCCGCAATCTTTGAGAAAAATGCCATATATGAAAACAGAAACTATGCAAAGATGCTACGAAAAGCCATGGATCATGTGAATGTGGGAGGACATACTGTTATCCTTACTCCGGGAAGATATAATGCTGCGTATTTTGAACACTCGTATCTTGCGGAACATACGGGAGCACATCTTGTTACCGGCAATGAATTGGTCGTTGAAAATGATCATTTGTATTTTGTGGATTATTCGGGCAGAAAGGAAAAGGTTGGAGCTGTTTACAGGCGTATTTCGGATGAATACCTTGATCCCATGAACTTTAATTCAGAATCCGTAATAGGGATTCCGCATATATATGATATTTACAGAAAAGGAAATGTGTCACTTATGAATGCACCGGGTAATGGTGTGGCCGATGATAAGGGAATATATTATTTTGTTCCCGAAATGATCAGCTATTATCTTGACGAGGAACCGATACTTCATAATGCACCGACATATTTACCGTTTTATGAAAAGGATATGAAATACGTTATTGAGAATTTTGATGATCTTGTACTTAAGGATGTTGCCGAAGCAGGGGGATACGGTGTTGTTTTCGGACAAGGAATGACAAAGGATGAAAAGGAAAGGTTCATTTCCATGTTGAAGAAAGAGCCGAGACGATTCATAGCACAGGAAGTAATAGATTTCCGTGACATAGATATATTTGAGGATGGGGAGAAAGTACCCAGAAAGGCGGATCTTCGAGCTTTTGTACTTATGGCGGAGGAGCCTATGGTATGGAAGAGCGGACTCACAAGATTTTCCAGAAATCCAGATTCCTTTATAGTAAATTCCTCCCAAGGAGGGGGATTTAAGGACACCTGGGTTTTGGAGAATGATTTATCTCCAACGATTTTGTAGAGAGGAGGAATATTATGGCTATTCTATCGGTTGAACATAGTGATCAGCTTTACTGGCTTGGCAGATATAGTGAAAGAGTATATACAACGATCAAGGAGTTTGCCAAAAGGTTTGATTCCATGATCGAACTCAGGGAGCATGACTATGATGAATACTGTAAGGCGCAGGATATTCCTAATATCTATTCGTCAAAGGATGACTTTATAAAAAGGTATTGTTTTGATGAGTCAGATCCGAATTCGATCCATGCAAATCTTATAAGAGCCTATGACAATGCGGTTGTATTGAGAGAGGAGATAGGAAGCGAAACCCTTGCCTACATTCAGCTTGCCATATATGCAATGAATAAAGCAAAATCGTCGGATGCTCCTTTGATACAGTTACAGAGAGTTGTTGACAATATCGTAGCATTTTGGGGAATGGCTGATGACAGTATAGATAGTGAAAGTGTAAGAAGCCTTATCAAGCTGGGGAAGAGAGTTGAACGGATCGATCTGTATGCCCGCATGAACATGGGCCATTCTGAATTGAAACGTGAATTAAAGCGCCTTAATACACGGATCGGTCGCACAGGGCTCAGGTACAGTTCGGTAAAGCTTGCACATCTGAATTATCTGGCTGAGATGGAGAATACTCCAAAGGACATGATCATTGAAGAGATCGAGTCGCTTTTTGATGAAGATATTAATACTTTAGATGGGAAATAATAGGCGAGGGGGCAGCGGATGCTCAGATTGGATTATCAGTATAATATGCAGTTGTCATTTGCCAAGCCGGTGAACCGTCATCACTTTACACTCCGATGCTTTCCGGCAGACAATGAGAGGCAGAAGATAACATATCAGGATATCAATATCACCCCCTCTTATGTAGGTGGAGAAGAGACGGATTCATTCGGAAATCATTGTATATATGGGCTGATAGAGGGAGAACATACTGATTTTAACGTAAATGTAAGCGGGAAGGCGTATGTGTACGGAGACGTGTTTTTGCCTGTCGAGCCGTCTCACAGGATAGGAATGTTCCGTTATCATACCGGCCTTACCGATATGGGACCGTCTCTATACGAAATATATGAAAAACTGCCATACAAAGACGACATCCGTAATGACGTACAGAAAGTTGCATTGCAGTGGATGAACATCATTTATGACAGTATTAAATATGTTCAGGGGATTACGCAGATAAACACTTCTGCGGAGGAAGCAGCTGCATTGTCTATGGGCGTATGTCAGGATTATGCCCATATATTTCTGGCACTTTTGCGTCACGAACACATCCCGTGCCGATATGTGGTCGGGATGATGATGGGAGAGGGTGCGTCCCACGCGTGGATCGAAGTGTCGGATGGTGAAAAATGGATCGCGCTGGATCCGACCAACAACTGTCCGGTGGATGACCGGTATATAAACATTTCTCATGGGAGAGATGCTAAGGATTGTACAATAAACCAGGGATTCTTTTATGGTCTTCCCGAGCAACTTCAGGAGATACATGTTGTGGTGGAGGAGAGCAGCAATGATTGATATTGTCGAAACGGTTGTAAAGACTGAGCTGCCTGTGGATGAGGAGTTAAAGATCCAAAAACACCGGCTGATGCCCGATGGAGCTTCTGTTAAGAAACTCGAAGAAGAATCAAAAAGGATTGCTATAGTAACAGGGATTCACGGAGATGAGCTGGAAGGACAATATGTCTGTTATGAACTGATAAACCGTATCAGAAATAACAGTGACGCTCTTGAAGGGATCGTTGATATT
>JAGCXJ010000305.1 GCA_017961385.1 Lachnospiraceae bacterium | reverse complement strand
TATTCTTGTATCCCTTTAACGTAACGATTTCCGCTACGGAATCGTTCATCTTTGCCTTGATCTCTTCTTCATCGATCTGTACTTTTGTTACCTTCTCGGCTTTGGTGACTCCATAGACTACCACTACAAGGAGTACCAGTACGAAAAACTCGGCAATTAAAAGGAGTATCTTATTCCTTTTCTTTCTTGCCCTCTTCTTAGCCATTGCCCGCCTTCTTGCGGCCTGTGATGTTGCCATAGTTATATACTCTCCGTTCTTTTACTTTAATACGCGTTCTTAAATCCCTTGAATATGGTCAGGAAAAGTATCTTGATATCAAACCCGAACGTCCAGTTCTCGATATAATACAGATCATAGCTTATTCTCTTGTGAATTGAGGTATCTCCCCTGTAGCCGCAAACCTGAGCCCATCCGGTAAGTCCCGGTCTGACCTGGTGCTTTATCATGTAGCGAGGTATCTCTTCTTTGAACTGTTCGACGAACTGCGGTCTTTCGGGTCTGGGTCCGACCAGACTCATGTCCCCTTTTAGGATATTGAATAACTGCGGCAGCTCGTCAAGATTGAACCTTCTCATGACCCTTCCGCTCTTTGTAACTCTCGGGTCATCCTTGACTGTCCAGCCCTTCTGCTCCTGCGCAGCATCCTGAACACGCATCGTTCTGAATTTATATATATTAAAGGACTTGTTGTGAAGTCCTATTCTTTCCTGCTTGAATATGACAGGTCCCTTGCTCGAAAACTTTACTATAAGGGCAAGTATCAGCAAAAGCGGTGACAGCACGATAATGCCCGCAAGCGATAAGACGAAGTCACATATACGCTTTATGAGCGCATTGAATGTATTGGACAACGGTACATATCTTATATTAATGACAGGCAGTCCGTCAAGTTCTTCCGTATATGGTCTGTTAGGTATAAGGCTGCTGTAATCCGGGATGAACTTGGTATGAACACCCGATTTTTCACATTTGCTGACTATATCCGCCAGGATCTCATAATCTGACAGCGGCAGTGCTACGGCTATCTCATCGAGTGTGGCATCAGGCAGTATCACATCGATATCCTCAATGACGCCCACTACCTTTACGCCTTTGTAAACTGTTCCTATCGGTATATTGTTATCAAGGATACCTCTTACGACATACCCCCACTGCGGATTGTCATTGATCCTGTTTATATATTCCTCCGTTGCTCTGGAATAGCCCACTATAAGGATATACTTAAGATTGTATCCCTTCTTTCTGAACTTTCTGAGCACGGATCTTATTACGCACCTTATTGCAATGGCAAGGATCGTGTTCGTGACAGCAAATATCGCTATGAGTCCACGGGAGAAATCCTCTACCTTAAACAGCGTGATGCTGATCATGAACGCTGCAACGCCTATCGCATTGGCTCTGAATACCGTCGCAAGCTCGGTCTCAAGCCTCTGGGAACGCTTGGGTGCATACATTCTGTTCATATAATATATGATCAGATATCCCGGCACCAGAAAATAGAGTGCAGAGAAGTAGAATGAGGGCGGATGAGCAAGTGTTGACCCATCAGAAAACAACCCTTCAAACTTAAGGAACCAAGCGAGTAAATATGACGCAGCAACTACAAGTCCGTCTAAAACAATGTGAAGTTGAGTAAAATACTTCTGATTGTCTTTAATCATTACTCCCCATGTACCTTTCAAAGTCAAAAATCAAACACCTAACTAATTGATTATACCAATTTTAGCTTATACAAACAAGCGCCTGATGATATTGACCCAAAGCAGTATCTGTATCTTTATGTAATTTGCAATGTTGCACAGTTTAAATCTGACCTTGTGTTCTCTTGCCTTTTTTGAAAAGCTTAACTTAAATCCTTTGATAAGTCCCGTCAGATATGTGCTCCCAAATCCCTTCAATATAAAGAAGACGATCTTTATGAGAAAGCCTGTTACAAGAAACGGAAGGTTTATTATAAGCTGGATCAGAGGCATGTTCTTGTATATGATGTATATGCTGTTTCTGCTCGCAAGCTTAATCTTGAATTCGTTATACCTCGAACCGCTGAATCCGCTTCCCGCATGATAGCAGACAGCTGATGCGCAGTACATATTCTTATAGCCGCCAATAAGCGCCCTGTAGCCTATGTCTACATCCTCAAGGTATGCAAAATGCTCCTCGTCAAAAAGTCCTATCTCATCAAATATCCTTCTTCTGTAGATTGAAGCCCCGCCGCAGGCAGAAAAGATGGAACAGTCCTTTTTGGCGTAAGAATCAGCCTTTCTGTTCTTATAGGCTGCATATGCCCATCCGAGAGCGCAGTAATGATCACCCGTCCCGTCCAAAAGCTCAGGCTCCTTCATCTGGCACATCTTCGAATTTACAGAAAAAATCCTCTCATCACTTTCTATGACCTTCTCAAGATTTAAAACAAAGTCCTTATCTATAGTGATATCGTTGTTTAAAAGGAGTACAAACTCCGTATCCGCTGCTTCTATCCCCCTGTTTACCGCATAGGCGAACCCGGTATTCTTATCAAGCTCTATAAGCCTAAGATCAAGATGAGTCTTGCGCTCTTTGACAAGCTCAGCGCTTCCGTCATCAGATCCGTTGTCGATGACTATCACCTTGATTCTGTTAAAAGCATCAGATGACTGTTCCAGTGAATCAAGACAGGGGATGAGATAATCTATTCCGTTGTAATTCGGGATTATAACGGTCGTACGTATCATGAAAGCTCCTCTAGGGACGGCTCGTAAAAGACTCTGTAGCCTTCCATCTCACACTGCTTGCAGAGCTCATAGCTCAGATTCTGCAAAATAAAATCGTCTATGCCCTTTGTGTATATGAAATCTCTCATATCGATATATGCTGAATCGCCATTTGTTAAATCACGAGTAAATATTTCGCGATATTCAGTCTTCTCGGCTATCTTTGAAAGAGCCTGCAAAAGCTCCTTTCTTACGAACATAAAGCGTATATCTACGGCTACGGCATCCTGCTGAAGGATATTCCTGTGCATGTATCCGGAATAGTTGACATTTGCTCCCTCAAGCGGACAGGTCCTTGTTTCGTCAATAATACCACTAGTTATTTTACCTCGTTTTGTAAGTGGTCCGCCGATTATTCCGATATCAAATCTATTTTTGAATATATCTGCGACTCCTATCATGCCCCCGGCAGCATTTATCTCTCCTCCGGTCCCGTTTAATGCGCCGTAGATCACTCTGAAAAATCCGTTATGCTTTGTGTCAACGACTGCACCGTTGACATTCCAGTTTCTCAAAAAGTCCGCAACGGCTCTTTTTCCTGCCTCATAAGCGTATTTCTTGCTCTCAGGGTTTGAAGATGTTGATTTTTCATGACATCTCCAGTGATAGAGGACCTTTCCGATATGTCCGATAGGCTTGTCACTCATCCTGTATGCTCTGAGCAAAAGATCATGATCCTGGGCTCCGTCAAATTCCTTTCTTAACTGAAGCTTCTTTATAAGAGCCGCTTCCATCATCATGAAATGACATATATAGTTGTTGGACAGCAAAAGATCGAGGTTAAACTCCGGCTTAAAGTTCGGTTCGAAGAAATTCTCGGCGCAGGTATCGCATTTATCCTCGTCAGAATACAAAAACGAGTACCTTATACCGTCCTTCTTGGCATCTTCGATCTTTCTTGCAAATTCATACAGGGCATTTGGTGTCAAAAGATCGTCATGATCGAGCAGTCCGATGTACTGGCCCGATGCGACCCTTATCCCTGCATTTGTATTTTCCGATATCCCGCTGTTGTTGGTATTCTTTATATATGTTATCCTCTCATCTTCAAAGCTTCTTACGACTTTTTCAACCTTGTCCGATGAGCTGGCATCCGCAATGATCAGTTCAAATCCGGGATATGTCTGATTAAGGACCGATTTGATCATGGCCCTTGCGAATACCTCGTTCGTCTCATATGTAGGCACAACAATAGAGAACCTCGTTCTGATGTCAAAACGAGCTTCTCTCTGTATCTTAGCTTCGGCCTCGGATATTCCTCTGTATTCGTACTTTCTCGAGTCATCGCTCAGTCTCTCGACAGACGCATACAGAGTATCCTTAAGACCGTTTTTTTTCATATAGTTGTATGCTTTTCTGAAATTATCACTAAATCCCATATATCAAAGTAATGCTTTTACGGCATCGGTAAGAGCGTTGTTCTTTGCTGTAGCATCATCAAGACTGCTTCCCTTAACGCCCATATAGAACTTAAGCTTAGGCTCTGTTCCAGACGGTCTGGCACAGCACCATGCATCATCCTCAAGGTCAAAGTAAAGGACATTTGACTTCGGAAGGCCTGTAGAGCAGGTGTCACCTGTTGCCATATCCTTTATTACATCCCTGTCGTAGTCCCTGAACTTAAGCACCTTAAGATCTCCGAGCATTGCAGGCGGATTGTTTCTTAACTTCTCCATTATAGCAGCTATCTGCTTAGAGCCTTCAACACCCTTAAGAGTGAGCGAATACTGTGTCTCCTTAAAGTATCCGTATTCCTCATACATCTCTATCATGCGATCCCATCCGGTCTTGCCCTTAGACTTGCACCATGCTGCAACCTCGCAAAG
>JAGCXJ010000304.1 GCA_017961385.1 Lachnospiraceae bacterium | reverse complement strand
CGATCATAGGCATGGATGAGATGATCCTAAGAGAGGATACGAAGTCCGTTCCAAAGGAATACTACGGACCTGTGACAGGTTATGCCAAGAATATCAAGTATGCATCGGAATCACTGCTGAGCCTTATCAACGATCTTTTAGATATCTCAAAGATCGAGTCTGGCAAGATGCATCTGGTTGAGCAGGAGTATGATACAGAGGAGCTCATTCGCTCCATGACACACATGATCAGACCGCGTGCAGAGGATAAAAAGCTCTATTTTGACCTTGATATTGATGAGAATCTTCCGAAGAGACTCTACGGCGACGGTCCGAAGATAAAGCAGATACTGTTAAATCTGCTCACGAATGCAGTCAAGTATACCGAGGAAGGCGGATTTGAGCTGTCGGTAAAGATAACAGACAGAAACGAAGCTTCCATCGGTCTTCGCATAACGGTAAAGGATACCGGAATAGGCGTTAAGAGAGGAGACATCGACAAGCTGTTTTCTGCTTATGAAAGACTTGATGAAGTCAAGAATTCAAATATTCAGGGAACGGGACTCGGCCTTGATATCTCAAGACAGTTTGCCGAGCTGATGAACGGCAGGCTGTGGTGCGAGAGCATATACGGAGAGGGAAGCGAATTCATCCTCACCTTAAAGCAGAAGATCGCAGATGATACACCGATCGGCGTATTCCATGAGGAGAGCATGGAAGTTGGCCCCGGTGTCTACATGCCTGCATTCATAGCACCCGATGCAGATATCCTCGTTGTTGATGACAATGCGATGAATCTGAATGTGATAAAGGGACTTTTAAAACCGACCAAGGTGTTCGTAACAACAGCAAGCAGCGGTGAAGAGTGTCTTGAAAAGATAAAGGAGAGCGATTTCAATGTCGTACTGCTCGATCACATGATGCCGGGAATGGACGGGATAGAGACACTTGAAAAGATACGTATGGATCACCCTGATCTTCCCGTATATGCGCTTACCGCAAATGCAACATCGGGCGGAGAAGAGTTCTATGTATCAAAAGGCTTTAACGGATATCTGACAAAACCTATCGATATCGTTGCAGTGGAACATGCCATCATGAAGCATCTTCCGGAAAATATCGTATTTGCACCCGATGAGAATGATGCCGTAAAGGAAAATACCGATCTTGCCGAAGATATGAAATGGCTCGAGTCTGTAAGGGAAATTTCTGTCAGGGACGGTATTAAAAACTGCGGAGGTATCGATCAGTTCATCTTTGCTCTTAAGATGTTTTATGAAAATATCGATGACAATGCAGATGTCATTAAAAAGGCATATCGCGATAATGATATAAAGCTTGCAACGGTCAAAGTCCATGCATTAAAGACAAATGCAAGGCTGATCGGTGCTGTAAAGCTGTCTGATGAGTGCCAGGAACTTGAGGCAGCCGGAAACAGAAAGGATATCGGATATATTTCTCATCACAAGGATGAGATAATAAATGAATACATCGGACTTAAAAAGATGCTTTCTGAGCTTGATAAAAAGCAGGATGATGAAAAAAAGAAGAGCATCCCCGAAGATGTCTTAAAGGATGCATATAATACCCTTAAGGAATGCATTTCTCAAATGGATTATGATTCGGTCGAGATGATATTAAATGAAGTCGAGGAATATGATCTTGACGACAGGGATGATGAGATAGTAAAGGAACTTGAAAAGGATCTTAAGAAAGTAGACTGGGAAAAGATGGAAGAGGTGATCGGTGATGTTTAGTCTGATCGAGGCTCACCAATTAAATATCATGCTCGGACTTTCAAGCGTATGTATGGTCGTAGGCTTCTTTGCGCTGATAACAAAATCACTGCCAAAGAGAAGAAAGCATGCGATCGCGGGGCTTGAGTTTTCTTCGGCTATCCTTCTTTACTGTGACCGACTCGCATATATGTATCACGGAGATATGTCTGTTACAGGCTACTGGATGGTAAGGATCACGAACTTTTTCGTATTCTTTATGACCATATCTGTAGTTCACGGATTCAACCGGTATATATATGATCTGAGCATAAACGAGATGGGACTTAAAAAGACACCGCTTCGCCTAAGACTTGTCGAGCTGATATGCGGCATTGGCTGGTTCATGGTCATACTGTCACAGTTTATCGGCCTGTACTATTACTTTGATGAAAACAACTGCTATCAGAGAGGCCCGGGCTTTTTAGTATGCTACATCATTCCTTTTTTGGCGCTGCTGATCCAGCTTACTTTTGTATTTCAGTATGCAAGGCGCGTCAGCCTCTATATAAGCATACCTATGATACTCTTTACTGTGGTACCGATGGCAGCATCCATCTTCCAGGCGCTGTTTTACGGCATATCCCTAACCAACATGTCTATAGTCGGGATGGGAATAGTTTTATATGTATTTGCGATAATGGAGCTAAACGACAAGCTCGAAAAGGCTTCGAAACAGAAGATCGAAGAGGTGGAGAGCATAAACAGGACCGTTATCAGATCCTTTGAGCAGATATCAAAAGCTATCGCGCAGGCACTGGATGCAAAGGATAAATACACCAGAGGCCATTCACTGCGTGTCGCACAGTATTCAAAGGACATCGCAAAGGCTCTGGGCATGAGTGAAGAAGAGTGCACGCAGGTCTATCATTCCGCGATGCTTCATGACATAGGAAAGATAGACATACCCGATTCGATCCTTTTAAAGAGAGGGCATCTCTCGGATGATGAAAAGGAGAGCTTTGAGAACCATACAGTCATCGGCGGAGAGATCCTTGCAATGGTCGATCAGCTGCCGTATCTAAAGACTGCGGCTCTGTATCATCATGAAAGATATGACGGAAAAGGCTATCCGGAGGGGTTAAAAGGCGAGAACATACCCGTAATAGCAAGGATAGTTGCCGTTACCGGTGCATATGACGAGATGTCTTCATTTGCGCCCGATCGCCATCCCATGGCACAGGGCAAGATCAGAGAGATACTTACCGAGCGCTCTGGAATCCAGTATGATCCGAAGATCGTAGATATAATGGTCGACATGATCGACAAGGATACCGAGTACATGATGCGCGAAGCCGAGGATACAAATATCGATGATGCCGATATAAATGACATCACCGTAGTTGACAGGATGCACTTTGATAACTACAAGGAGCTTGTTTCAAACGGTATAAGGATATCCGGCGATTTCATGAAGATACGCTTTGAGACAAGACCTGATGAAGGGTTTGAAAGAAAGAATTCACTGCCCTCGATCATCCTTTTTGATTCCTTTGACAAATGTGTTCACAGAAACGAGAGGAGCATCAGAAATCTTCGTTAT
>JAGCXJ010000303.1 GCA_017961385.1 Lachnospiraceae bacterium | reverse complement strand
TGTTTGAGAAAATGATGTCAGATGATATCAAAAGAGGCAGTATAACACACACAAGCGGTATAGATATTGCCAGTCCGGTCAGGATATACCAGATATTCTTTTTCTGTTGTGGATCTGCATCTTTATTATCGTCTGCCTCATGAATGCCTTCCTTTTTACATGCGGCCGAAAAATCCTTAAAAGGTCTGAACACAAAACCTATAGCTGTCATTACGAATTCAATGATGGCGCTAAAATATCTTCCCGCATCCCATGTACTGTCATCATAGATATTGTATAAAAACAGCATGGAAAAGAGAATGAAAATAAAAAAGCAGTTAAATGCTGCAAGTACATAGCTTGCGCTTATGCATATATCAATACCGAGCAGACATATCGCTACGATATAGAATATCGAGAATCTCTTTATGCTATTATTCATCTTTCTCATATAATATATGAAAAAGCCTATGGTCCCAGCTACAAATAAAGGATAAGCCAGACCCAGATCGTTGTGATACAGGCAGAATGTAAAAAAAGCCGAATACAGCAGACATATAAGGCAAAGATTTTTGAATGATATCTTTTGGGTAACGCTATTCATCGTCTTCATCCTCCACATATTCCATAAGATCCCCCGGCTGGCATTTTAAAATTCTGCACAGCTGTTCAATAGTGCTGACCTTCACTGCCTTTGCCTTCCCGTTTTTTAGGATCGACAGATTTGCAAGAGTCAGCCCCAATTTATTCGATAATTCAGTAACGCTCATCTTTCTCTTTGCGAGCATCACATCAATATTGAAAACCAGATGTCCCATCCAAATCACCTCTTAAATCGTAAGCTCATTTTCTTCCTTTATCTCAGCAGCTTTCATCACCAGATGTGAAAGTGCCGCAGCCGCTGTAGATATCGCTATGCCGATCACCACTATCACTATGATAACCATCATCACAACAGCTGCTGAAATATCAAGGATCAAAAAGATCACATGAGCTACAAAAACAAATATCGAATCTCCCATAGCAAGGTATGCTATCCATTTAAGATACTTTGCATTCTCAACTGAAAAAGATTCATCCTTTCCGATATTTGATGATATCCTCCATCCCAAGATGAGCACCGCATAACAAGGCACTGCACTTGCCCATAAGAGGATCATCCACGGACTCAGATTCTTTTCTAACATTGCTCGCTGCTCGACCAGGTACATGCCAAATCTCGGCAGTATGACCATATATGTAAGAAGTCCGCAGACTCCCACACCGATTATTATTATCTTAAGCCACTTGGCTAATGCTTCAGATCTCATTTTTGTTTCCTCCGTTGTCATCTGAATTCATATCATGATTATGGTATACCACTTCCTTAAGGGCTTGTCAATACTAAATAATCGAATTTCAATAAATTTATTTTGCAAACAAATAAAAAACTGCCGTTTTACGGCAGTTCGTCTAAATCTGTTTTTTCTAGAATTTTAATAACTATCACCAGCGTCTTGCATTTTCACATTCCGAAAGGAGTAATAGATAATTCTCATATCTTACTCTGCTTATCAGGCCGTCATCCACAGCCTGTTTGACACCGCAGACAGGTTCATTCCTGTGAATACAGTTATCAAATCTGCAACCTTGTTCGTATGGCGCAAATTCGGGATAGAATTCGGCAAGTTCCTCCTTGCTTATATCAAACAGTGAAAGAGAAGAAAATCCGGGTGTGTCAAATATGTATGAATTATCATCCAGAGCGATCAGTTCACTGTGTCTGGTCGTATGCTTTCCTCTTTCTATCTTTTCGGAGATATCCCCGGTCTCCATCTTTCTGTTATCCTGAATAAGGTTTATAAGAGTTGACTTCCCGACGCCGCTCGGTCCTGCCACCGTAGTAGTCTTTCCCTTTAATGCCCGTTTGACATCTTCTATGCCTTCATTTTTCTTTGCACATGTAAATATTAACTGATGACCTGAATCCTTATAAATCTGCCTTACCCTTTCAAGTGTCTCTTCATCTGCCAGGTCTGTCTTGTTAAAAGCTATAATGCATGGGATATCATTCTGCTTCATCAATATCAGAAATCTGTCTAAAAGATTGAAATTCGGCTCAGGCTTCACTAATGCAAATATGACTAATGCCTGATCGACATTAGCCACATTTGGACGTATAAGGCTGTTCTTTCTATCCAGTATCTCGCTTATGTTTCCAAGCTTCTTTTCCTCATCTATGACTTCTATGATACAGTCGTCACCGACAAGAGGCTTCTTGTTATCCTTGCGAAATACTCCCTTTGCCTTGCACTCATATATGTGTTCACCATTGTGAACATAGTAGAATCCTGCGATTCCCTTTATTATCTTTCCCTGCAAATCTGTTTCCTATTCCTCTGAGAACTTAACCGACCTTCTTACCGTTCTCTCCTCCGATGTTGCTTCAGATATAGTATTTCCATCCGCATCTATCGAACCCGGTATCGTAACATTGTAAATGATAGTTATGACTCCGTCACCGCTTCCGGTTATTCCTGTGATGTTCATTGATACGGGGAATGATGTTACAGTCTCTCTCTTTAGCTCTGTTCCTTCAAGAGTTGACAGAATGACCGTTGCTTCGCTTCCCGGTGCATACTCGCTGTCCTCGCTTCCCGGGCTTTCTATATTTCCGACATAGAAATACACTTTCTCTCCCGTACCTGTAGATATCCTAAGGTCAATCTTTGTCCCGCTCTCTACAGTAACTTCAGCTGCATATGACTGATAGCAGACCTTGTCGATCAGATTCGTATCGGGATCATTTGCCTCTGTTACTGCTCCGACCTGAAGTCCGTGTTCAACAAGCACTGCTGTTGCATCCATCTCTGAAAGACCGATGACATTGGGGACCTTGACCTGTACGATCTCAGCACCCGTGCTCACAGCCAGCACGATCGTATCCTCCTTTTCGGCTCTCTCTCCCGCTGCCGGCGTCTGTTCTGCTACATTGCCCTTGTTAACGGTACTTGAAGACATCTGTACCTTCTCTATCTGCTTGAATCCCTTCTTGTTAAGAGTGGCAACCGCTTCTGCATAAGACATATTTATGACATTCGGAACCTCGATCTTTCCGTCATTTATATCACCGTCTGTCTGAGGAGTCGGTTCTTCTGTCACTACAGCCAGGTCTTCTATCTGATCAGTGATATCAGTATCACTGGTTGTAAACTCAAAAAGTCCAAAATGTCTTCCCACAAAGAAGATTATAAGGATTCCTATGATAAGAGCTGCCACAATGGCAAGTACCGTTGTGAGCTTCTCCATAAACTCATCATCAGGTGCACTCTCCCTTGCAGGAGCTTGCTTAGCTCTCCTCTTTTCAGGTTTTACATTCTCCGGTCTTCTCTTCTTTGGAGGTTGCTGCTTGGATGTATTTCTTGCATTCTTTGAAGGCTTAGACTTAGATGCTTTTGCATTCCTTGCCTTTGCTGAGTTCTTGGGTCTTCTTGCAGGCGCATCCATAACGTCATCTCCGGTACGCATGCGTATGTCATCAACAGCTATCCTCTCGGTCTTGCTCTTTATCTGACGCATGTCAGCTTCCGTGACCATCTTTGTAGCTGCATCCTCATCAGGATCTGATATCTTTACGAAATCCTCGTCAGGCTTCATGAGAGATCTCTTCAGATCAGCGATAAGCTCAGACATGCTCTGATATCTTCTGTCAGGACTCTTCTGTGTACACTTGAATACGATCTGTTCTACGCTTATCGGTATCTCAGCCACATATTCTCTCGGCGAGGGCATTGGCTCCTGGATATGCTTGATAGCTATCGCAACAGTAGTTTCACCGTTAAACGGCACACGTCCTGTGAGCATTTCAAACATTGTGATACCCAGGCTGTAGATATCGCTCTTCTCATCGGAGAATCCGCCTCTTGCCTGTTCAGGCGATGTATAGTGTACAGATCCCATAACGTTGCTGGTTATGGTATTGGAGCTTACAGCCTTGGCAATACCGAAATCCGTAACCTTTACCTTGCCTTCCTTAGATATCATGATATTCTGCGGCTTGATATCTCTGTGAATGATATGGTTGTTATGAGCCGCCTCGATACCCATGGATACCTGTATCGCAATACTTATAGTCTCTTTTATAGAGAGTCTTGATTTCTTTTCAATATACTTCTTGAGTGTGATACCCTCAACAAGCTCCATGACGATGTAGTGAGTACCGCCCTCTTCGCCAACATCATATACGTTAACGATGTTAGGATGCATCATGCCTGCTGCAGCCTGCGCTTCAGTCTTAAACTTGGACACAAAATTAGCGTTCTCGGCAAATTCCTGCTTGAGAACCTTTACGGCTACAAAACGGTTAAGCTTACCGTCTTTTGCTTTATATACATCCGACATTCCGCCGGTGCCTATCTTCTCGAGGATCTCGTAACGATCACCCAAAGTCATACCGATCTTAATCATCTATCTTCCTCATCCGCGAAGGGCTCAACCAGAACAACAGCAATGTTGTCCTTGCCTCCGTTGTTGTTAGCAGCCTTAACAAGACTCTCCGCCTTCTCGACGATATCTCTCTGTCCCTGCATGATCATTCTGATCTCCTCGTCCTCTATCATGTTGCTGAGTCCGTCAGAGCACATAAGGATCGTATCGCCTTTGTTGAGTCTTACTTCAAAAAAATCAACGTCAACATCATTGAGCGCACCTATAGCCCTCGTGATGATATTCTTGTCGGGATGATTTCTTGCCATCTCTCTCTTGAGACCGCCCATCCTGACCATTTCCTCCACAAGAGAATGGTCTCTTGTGATCTGTCTTATCTCTCTGTTATTTATTATGTACAGTCTGCTGTCGCCGACATTTGCCACGCATAGCTTGTTTCCTTCTATCGTAGCGGCAACAACTGTCGTTCCCATACCGTTAAGTTCCGTCTCTTCTTCGGATTTCTGTCTTATCAGACTGTTAGCTCTCTTGATCGCTTTTTCAAGAACAAATACTGGTGATTCATCATTTGACTTGCTGATCTCGTCTACAATAGTCTCGATAGTATATCTTGATGCATAATCGCCTGCATTATGACCGCCCATACCGTCTGCTACAAGAAACAGATTTGCAAGATGTCCTACAGGCATCTCTGATGTATAAACGTAGTCCTGATTAAGTTTTCTTCTCTTTCCGATGTCAGTGATTGAAAATGTCTTTAACATGTTTTTACCGTTTCCCGATATAAAGACGCAACAAAAGTAAGTCTACCGAAAAACCTATTCTTCAGTAAGCTTACGTCTTCTTAATTGTCCACAGGCTCCGTCGATGTCCTGTCCCATTTCCCTTCTTATAGTAACATTTATTCCATTTTTTTCAAGTTTATTTTTAAATGCAAGGATCTCATCCCTGCTCCCGCGCCTGTAATCACGCTCTTTGATCGGATTGACAGGTATGAGGTTGATATGAGCCGAAACCCTTTTTGCCAGTACAGACAGTCTCTGGGCATCCTCTATGGTATCATTCACACCTGAAACCAGGCTGTATTCAAAGCTAATGCGTCTGCCTGTAGTCTCAAAATAGTATGCGCATGCCTGCATCAGTTCCTCTATCGAGTATCTGTTGGCTACAGGCATCAGTTTTCTTCTTTGCTCGTCACTTGCTGCGTGCAGTGACAGCGCAAGTGTTATGGCAAGTCTTTTATCAGCAAGTTCCCTTATCTTTTCTACCAGTCCGCAGGTCGATACTGTGATATTTCTCGCACTTATATTGAGTCCGTCTGTGTTTGTTATGAGTTCTATAAACCTTAAGAGATTATCAAAGTTGTCAAGAGGTTCTCCCATGCCCATCACAACAATGTTTGAAATCCTCTCTCCCATATGATGTGATATTGCATATATCTGATCTAACATCTCGCTGGGCTTTAGGCTTCTGACAAGACCGTCAAGAGTCGAAGCGCAGAAACGGCATCCCATCCTGCAGCCGACCTGCGATGAGATACATACGCTGTTGCCGTGCTTGTAGCGCATAAATACACTCTCAACAAAGTTGCCGTCGATAAGTTCAAACAGACACTTGGCTGTACCGTCAATGGCAGATTCCTTAACTCTCTCGATCTTTAAGGATGTATAGTCATACTCGTCAGCCAGTCTCGTCCTGAGATCCTTTGAAAGATTTGTCATCTCATCAAATGATCTTGCAAGTTTGACATGCATCCAGTCATACACCTGACCTGCCCTGAACTTCTTTAGATCCTTTGAAGCAAATTCCTCTTCAAGTTCTGCTTTGGTAAGTGATTTTATGTCAACCAATCCGTTTTAACCTCGCGATAAAAAATCCGTCATGTTCATCATCCGGAAACTGTGTCTTGATATACTCAATCTTAAACGGATACTTTGAGATTATATAATCAACCATTTCCTCATTTTCAGCCTTCCTGAGCGTACAGGTAGAATACATGAGATATCCGTTTTTTTTGACATACTGCCATACTACATCAATAATGCTTTTCTGAAGCAGGACAATAGAATCCAGGCTGTCCTTGGTCACGTTTCTCTTAATGTCGGGTTTTCTTCCGATGACCCCGAATCCAGAGCACGGAACATCGGCTATAACGACATCCGCCTTTTCTTTTGATGAATCATCATAAACCGTGGCATCCCATACCTTTGCTGAGATATTGTCTGCATTGAGCCTCTTAATGTTCTCTTCGATAACAGAGACCTTATGTAGCGATATATCTCTTGCATCTACAATGGCACCCTTGCTTACTGCATGAAGACTCTTAGACCCCGGTGCCGCACAGACATCTATAATAAGATCACCCTGCATTATATTTGCATTCTCGCAAACCTCCATACCCGAAGGGTCCATGACAGTATAAAGACCGTTTTTAAAACACTCAAGCCTGCTTAAGTCTTCGGTATTGTTAAGGATATATGCATACTCGGGATGATCGAGTGCTCTGTAATCTATGCCTTCTTTATCCCATTCATCCAAAATGGCATCGACATCACTCTTAAAGAGATCTTCTCTTATCCTTACACA
>JAGCXJ010000302.1 GCA_017961385.1 Lachnospiraceae bacterium | reverse complement strand
CGTATATCAACTACTACACCCATGTGGCAGAAGTATTTTATAGATCTTATTCTTTTAGCCACATCGGGATATCTTCTTTACAACTATTACAAGCAGAAAGAGACGATGGCGGTAGATATAGTTGCTGGAGGTTCCGTAGATCCCATAATCTTTCTGAACTCAAGCCTGTTCATACTGGCATTCGGACTGCTGTTTTTGAGACTGACGGGATATCTTGTAAGACTCATATATCGCCTGGGCAAAAAGAGATGGAAGCCTGCCGGCTATGTTGCATTCCTTCAGATAATAAGAAGTGCAAAGAGACAGGGATTCATTACAGTATTCCTAGTAATGACCATAGCCATGGGTGTCTTTAATGCCAATCTGGCAAGGACTGTCAATGAAAACATGGAAAACAGGATCAATTACAATGTCGGAACAGATCTCAGGATGCAGGAAAGCTGGAAGCTGACTGTTGTAAAGACCATGGGCGGAGAGATGAAGTGGAAGTATTCCGAACCCGATATAGGAAGGTTCGACCTTGATGAAGAGTACGGTATCATCAGCAAGACAAAAGTGCTGATCGATAACAAGACAGATATTAAGATAAAGAACAATACCGAAGCTGAAAATATGCTGATGGCGATACAGACGAAGGAATTCGGAGAGACGGCAGAACTCGACAGCTCAGTCAATGACAAGCACTGGTATCATTATTTAAATGAGCTGGCTCTCAATCCAAAGGGAGTACTCATTTCATCAAACCTTGCAAGCAAGTACGGCCTTAATGTAGGAGATACCATAAACTACATTCGATACAGTCCTATCGATCCTAAAAAGCCGCATTCGGATACAGCCGCAAAGATATGCGGAATAATTGACGCCTTTCCCGGATATGAGAGCACATATTATGTGACGACACCTGAAGGAAAGACGGAAGCAAAAGACAGATATCTTGTGGTAGCCAATTATCAAACTGTCGTAAGCAACCATACGGTTACACCGTACGAAGTATGGATGAAGTTTGACAAACACGCAGATACAATGCGTGCGTATGAAACGCTTAAAGAAAACGGCATAGAATTCAAAAGTCATATAGATCGAAACTCAATGATCCAGAGTCAGAGAGATTCTGCTATGATACAGATCACAAACGGTATGTTCTCTGTAGGATTTATCATTTCACTTTTGATATGCACGGTTGGCTTTATGATCTACTGGGTGCTCACCATAAAGGAAAGAGAGATATTCTACGGTATTTACAGAGCCATGGGTATGACAATGGGCGAGATAGTCACGATGCTCGTGACGGAGCAGATATTCAGTTCACTGCTTTCGGCACTGTCGGGATTTGCAGTAGGAGGAGCTACTACTCTTCTGTTTACAAAGCTGATATCCGTTGTTTATCTGCCCAAAAAGCATAACATGCCGATCGAGATATTCATAAAAGCCGAGGACAGCATAAAGATGGCTGTAATAATAGGTGCTGCATTTGCTCTGTGCTTTGCGGTAATGAGCAGGACTGTAAAGAACATGAACATCACAAAGGCATTAAAGATGGGAGAAGACTGATATGGGAAATATGATCGAAACAAAAAACATCCATAAAAGCTTCCCTATCGGAAACAAGGAAAGCATAGAGGTACTCAAGGGCATAGATATGCAGGTGCCTCAGGGCAAGCTAACCATTTTGAAGGGCCGTTCCGGTTCGGGAAAGACAACTCTTCTCAATATCTTAAGCATGCTTGACGATCCCAGCGAAGGAAGCTTTACTATAGACGGCGATGATATGACAAAAAAGAGCACAACAGAAAAGGAGAAGCTGAGACGCTATCATGTAGGCTTTGTATTTCAGTCGGTTGCGCTCGTGCCTATCATGACTGCCTATGAGAATGTGGATTTTGCTTTAAAACTTGCGGAATATGAAGGCGACAGAGATGCCAGGATAAAAGAGGTACTCAGCATTGTGGGACTCGGAAAGCGTATGAGCCACATGCCGGCTCAGATGTCAGGCGGTGAACAGCAAAGGGTTGCCATAGCAAGAGCCGTTGCACACAAGCCAAAGATCATCTTTGCAGATGAGCCTACGGGTGCTTTGGATACAGCATCCGGAATAGCTGTCATGAAGCTATTCAAGGAACTGATAGAAAAAGAAGGCATTACGATAGTTATGACAACACATGACCCCAACCTTATGCAGCTGGGTGACATGGTTTATGAAATGGAAGACGGATTATGTCAGAAAGTAGTGAATTAAAGGACAACATACTTGTCTGTGACGGTCTTGTAAAGATCTATAAAACCGAAGACGTTGAAGTTCTTGCTCTTCAGGGACTTGAACTTGAGATAGCAAGAGGCGAACTGGTTGCCGTTATCGGAAAGAGCGGTTCCGGCAAGTCTACACTGTTAAACATGATAGGCGGCCTTGAAAAGCCGACTACCGGCAGGATATATGTGGACGGACATGATCTTTTTGCCATGAGCGAAGCATCCCTTGTTGAGTACAGAAAAAAGACTGTCGGCTTCGTATGGCAGAACAGCAGACAGAATCTTTTCCCTTATCTTACGGCATTGCAGAATGTCGAGGCTCCCATGTATTTCATGGGAGGAAACAGAAAAGAAAGACATGAAAAGGCTCTCAGACTGCTTAAGCTTACCGGAATAGATCACAAGGCAGATTCATATCCTGCACAGATGTCAGGCGGTGAACAGCAGAGAGTGGCTATAGCCGTAGCCCTTGCCTGCGATCCGAAGATACTTCTTGCCGATGAGCCAACGGGTGCCGTGGATTCAAAGACTTCAAACATGATCCAGGATCTGTTCAGAAAACTCAATGAGGAGCTTGGACTGACCATAATCATAGTTACTCATGATATCAGTCTTGCCAATAAGGTTTCGAGAGTTATAATGGTATCTGACGGCAAGATCTCGACAGAAAAGATCATGAAAGAGGAATACAGGAAAAACCTTGATGAACTTACGACCGAAAATCTTGCAGAGGTTGAATCGCATGAAGAGTAT
>JAGCXJ010000301.1 GCA_017961385.1 Lachnospiraceae bacterium | reverse complement strand
GCAGCCTTACCGCCAACGAAAGGTACGTTGTTCTTCTGGAAGTACTGAGTAGCTTCGATAGTTGTAGGCATGTTAGCACCTTCTGCAACATACTGTACACCGTTTGCTACGAGCATCTTAGCATCTTCGATGTCAAGCTCGTTCTGTGTAGCGCAGGGAAGAGCGATATCAACCTTGTACTGCCATACACCGTGCTCACCGTTCTTCTTCTCAAAATACTTTGCAGAAGGACGAGCTGCAGCGTACTCTGTAAGACGTGCTCTCTTAACTTCCTTTACTTCCTTAAGAAGTGCTACATCGATACCTTCCTCATCATAGATCCAGCCTGTTGAATCAGAAACTGTAACAACCTTTGCGCCGAGCTGTATAGCCTTCTGGCATGCATATATAGCAACGTTACCTGAACCTGAAACAGCTACTACCTTGCCTTCCATCTTATCGCCGTGGCACTTAACCATCTCTTCTGTAAGATAAAGAAGACCGTAGCCTGTAGCTTCTGTACGAGCAAGAGAACCGCCGTATGTAAGGCCCTTACCTGTAAGAACGCCTTCGTAAAGGCCCTTGATCCTCTTGTACTGACCAAACATGAAACCGATCTCACGAGCGCCTGTACCGATATCACCGGCAGGAACGTCCTCGTCAGCTCCGATATATTTTGAAAGCTCTGTCATAAAGCTCTGGCAGAACTTCATGATCTCATTGTCTGACTTGCCCTTGGGGTCGAAGTCTGAACCGCCCTTGCCGCCGCCGATGGGAAGTGTTGTAAGGCTGTTCTTGAAGATCTGCTCGAAACCGAGGAACTTGATGATACCAAGGTTTACTGAAGGATGAAGTCTGAGTCCTCCCTTGTAAGGTCCTATAGCATTGTTAAACTGTACACGGAAACCTCTGTTTACCTGTACCTGGCCGTTGTCATCAACCCAGGGAACTCTGAACATGATCTGACGATCAGGCTCTGTGATCCTCTCAAGGATAGCTAGCTTGCGGTATTTCTCCTCGTCCTTTTCAATAACGGGCTTAAGTGTCTCAAGCACCTCTGTTACTGCCTGGATGAATTCAGGCTGATCCGCATCTCTTTTCTTTACTTTCTCAAGTACCTCGTCAACGTATGACATATTTTTTTCCTCCTATAAACTGCTTGCATATATAAAAACAGCACCTTAAAGGGGATGAGTGATCATTCCCTTCAAGACGCCTTTGTCCAAACGGTATTATACATTAGGGTGATGTCAGATGCAAGTGTTTTTTACTCTACTTTCTGACTTTTTTAGCTATCACGTTTCCGCTTTCCTGGATCACCATCACCATGATCACAAGTATGGTGACCGTAGTCCATAAAACTTCCTTCTGATATCTGTAATATCCGTACTGAAGCGCTATCGCTCCGAGTCCGCCTCCGCCTATCACTCCGGCCATTGCTGAATAGCCAAGGACCGTAGCTATGTTTATTGCTGCTCCCAAAAGAAGGGAAGGTGTTGCCTCGGGAAGTATAAAGTGCGTGATTATATAAAGCGGTGAAGCACCCATTGATGTAGCTGCCTCAATGATGCCGGGTGATACCTCGCTCAGTGAAGACTCTACCATTCTTGCAACGATCGGGATGGCACCCACTGTAAGAGGAACGATGCTTGCCGTTGTTCCTATAGATGAGCCTGTCACAAGTCTTGTAAAGGGGATCAGCAGAACAAGCAGGATCAGAAATGGCAGAGATCTTGAGATGTTCACGATCAGCCCTACAACAAAGTTGACTCCTCTGTTTGAGAGTATCCTGTCCTTTGCAGATGCATATAATACTATGCCAAGCGGCAGACCTGCAAGGTAGGCAAGGATGGATGCAAAGAATGTCATCGTCAGAGTTTCAAATATTCCGTTTCTTATTGCTTCGATGATATATTCACTCATGCTTTGTTCACCTCCTGTACAGACAGACCAGATTTTTTAAAGAAGCTTATTATCTCTTCCTGATCGTTTTTGTTTTCGGGAAGCTCAAGTACCATCTGTCCGTATCCTATGCCCTTAACACTCTTTGTATTTGCACTTAAGATGTTTACCTTTTTGCCTGTCTTTTCAACAAGGTCTGCAATGAACGGCCTGTTTGCATCAAGTCCGTCAAATACGATCCTTATGAGTCTTGAATCGTTTCCTGAAGGATCGAAGGGATTGCTCGGAAATACAAGTTTTCTTGCAGGCTCGGACTTGGGATTTCTGAATATCTCCTTTACCTCTCCAAGTTCTGCAAGCTCTCCCTTGTCTATGATGGCAACGCGGTCGCAGATCTTTTCGACAACGCTCATCTCGTGAGTGATGATTACTATGGTAAGCTTTCTTGTCTCGTTGATCGTCTTTAAAAGATCGAGTATCTCTCCCGTTATCTTTGGATCGAGAGCACTTGTCGCCTCGTCACATAAAAGCACCTTGGGATCGGCTGCAAGAGCCCTGGCTATCGCAACTCTCTGGCGCTGTCCGCCCGAAAGCCTTGCAGGATATTCATTCTTCTTATCCTCAAGACCTACGATCCTTAGCATCTCAAGAGCCTTTTCCTTTCTCTGGGCTCTGGGGATGCCTGCGATCCTTAGAGGCTGCATCACGTTGCTAAGTACGCTTCTTTGATTAAGAAGGTTAAAGCTTTGAAATATCATTGCGATCTGGCGCCTTATGAGTCTTAGATCCTTATCCTTTAAGATGGAAAGATCCTGTCCGTAGAAGCTTACGCTTCCCTCGGAAACATTCTCCAAGCGGTTTAAGGTCCTTACAAGAGTACTCTTTCCCGCACCGCTCATTCCGATTATTCCGAAGATCTCTCCTTCGTTTATCGAAAGAGAAACGTCTTTCAGAGCTAAAAACTCCTTACCGTCATTTTTGTAATTCTTGTAAACATGATCAAGTTTAAAAACTTCAGCCATATCAAAAAAGTCCTTTGCTTAAGTATCTGTCTCCTCTGTCCGGAAATACCACAACTATGTTTCCGCTATCGATCTGATCATACAGCTTAAGCGCGGCAGACAGAGCAGCTCCGGATGACGAGCCTGCGAGTATCCCTTCCTTTTTAGCTAAAAGTCTTGATGCTTCAAAGGCTTCATCATCATTTATCTTTATTACCTTGTCTATGAATGAGACATCCATCGTATCGGCGATGAAGTCATTTCCTATTCCTTCGATGTCATAGTCTGCATGCTCTCCGCCTCCTATAACTGATCCGACGGGATCTGCAAGAACGCCTGCTATGTCACTGTTCTTTTCCTTTAAGTGCTTCATTATACCTGAGAATGTACCGCCGCTTCCCGCACCCGCAACCAGATAGTCGATCTTGCCGTCCATCTGTTTATAGATCTCGGGTCCAGACGTCTCGTAGTGAGCAAGAGGATTTGCGGGGTTTCGAAACTGAGCCAGTGTTATTGAACCGGGTATTGTCTTAAGAAGCTCCATTGCCTTGTTTTCAGCTCCGAGCATTCCCTCTTCTCTTGAGGTATGGATAATCTCCGCACCGAGTGCCTGCATGACTTTCTGCTTTTCTATAGAAAACTTTTCAGGTACCGTAAAGATGACTCTGTATCCTCTGTTAAGGGCAGCGATCGCTATGCCTATTCCTGTATTTCCCGCTGTTGCCTCGATTATGGTCCCGCCGGGTTTTAGCAAGCCCCTTTCTTCCGCATCCTTTACCATATATACTCCGACACGGTCCTTTACGCTTCCTGCCGGATTTGCAAGTTCTAGCTTTGCATAAAGTCCAACGCTTTCCTTTACTCCCAGATGATTTAACTTAACGATCGGAGTATTTCCTATCATGTCCTGAATGCTCATATATACATCCATATCAGTTTGCCTCCTTAAGCGAACTTTCAATTGCCTGTTTAAGATCGTCGATAAGATCATCGACATCTTCGATCCCTACAGAGAATCTTATGAGCTCATCAACTATTCCGACTTCTTTTCTTATGTCTGCAGGTATAGCCGCATGAGTCATTGTCGCGGGATGGCATACAAGGGATTCTACTCCGCCAAGGCTCTCTGCAAGTGTTATCATCTTAAGATTTTCAAAAAACTTTCGATAATCATATCTTTCATCAAGAACAAACGATATCATCGCACCGGCACCGTCTGCCTGCTTTTTCTGTACTTCATATCCGGGGTCTGATTCAAGACCGGGATAGTAGACTTTGTTCACGTAGTCGCTCTCGCTCAGCCATCTTGCGATCTTTTGAGCATTCTGAACATGTCTGTCCATTCTTACTCCGAGAGTCTTTATTCCTCTTATAACAAGGAAGCTGTCCCAGGGAGCGAGTACTCCGCCTATTGCATTCTGAAGATAGTAGAGCTTCTTTGACAGTTCTTCATCATTTACTACCACAAATCCTGAGATGACATCGCTGTGGCCACCCAGGTACTTTGTGCCGCTGTGGATCACTATATCCGCACCGAGTGTTAGCGGTCTCTGCAGATAAGGAGTTAAAAATGTGTTGTCTACGATCAGAAGAAGATCATGCTTATGAGCCACATCGGCAACTGCCTTTATGTCTGTGACCGTAAGAAGAGGATTTGCGGGGCTTTCTACATAGACTGCCTTTACGTTTTCATCTATCGCTTCCTCTACCTTCTTTGGATCAGAGGTATCCACTATCGTATATGTGATGTTAAACTTGTTGAATACGTTGTCTAATATCCTGAATGTTCCGCCGTAGATGTTGTCTGAAACAACAAGCCTGTCTCCTGCTTCAAAGAGTGAAAGGACTGTATTTATCGCTGCAAGGCCTGAAGCAAATCCCAGTCCGTATCTTCCCTTCTCAAGATCTGCTACGAGCTTTTCTGCAGCATCTCTTGTGGGGTTTCCCGTCCTTGAGTATTCCCAGCCTCTGTTCTTTCCTATTCCGTCCTGCTTGTATGTTGTTGTCTGGTAAATGGGAACGTTTACGGCTCCTGTTATCTCATCGCCGTCTGTTCCTCCGTGTATAAGTAATGAATTGATCTTTATGCTCATTTTTGTTTTCCTTTCTGTTTGTTTGTAATATTTAGGGCAAAAAATAAGCCCGGGGACCGTTAATCGATTCCCGGGCGTCTGGTCATTATCAACATCGATCTAAGAAGCGTACATTAACACGATCGAATGATACATCCATTTTCCGGGATATGATTATTCGACAGCATGTACATGTTCTGTTTTCGATATTAAGTGTTCTCATGAACTTTTCTCCTTGTTTATTACGCTAATATCTTATCATCGGGCTGAACAAATGAAAATTTGATAGTTTCTATCGTCAGCGATAAATATTCATTATCGCAACTGATAGATGCTGATCGGACTCGAACCGACAACTTCGGTCTATGAAACCTATGCCATTCCAGCGGCTACAGCATCAATTACTTTATGAGAGGACATTTCTCCATGTAGCGGGTTTGAACTGATCCTTCAAAGGAAGGAGTCTCTTGTCAACATCTACTCCTAAAACTGAGTTGAAGTTGTTTGTTGCCTGCATCTG
>JAGCXJ010000300.1 GCA_017961385.1 Lachnospiraceae bacterium | reverse complement strand
TGACCTTGTCTACCAGTTTATCATCAGGTCTTTTATTGCTCGCTTCTTCGCTTATCAGCTCTTCCATGGCATCCATCGCCATTTTTGCCAGCATTCCCGGCACCTCATCAGGTTCTTCAAGTGCTCCAAGCATTTCAACACCCAAGGTGAGAGCCACGTTGCCCTCGCCTATCAGATCTTCGATGAAAACTCCCTGTCCGGTATAGAGCTTTGCCATATCAACCACATCAATAAGCATATGCTCGATGAGTCTCTTCTTTGCCTGAACTTCTCCGTTCATCGCAGCCATATAAAGAGCACGCTTTTCTCCGTCATTCAAGATCGGAAGATCAGCTAAGCTCTCCGTATACATTGCAACATAATCGATCTCTTCTTCTGTAAGATATTCATTCGGATCGATCTTTTCATCTATGCCTATCTTCTTTGTCTTTAAATAATCATAAACAGGTCCTAGCTGCTCGCTTTTCATTCCGATCTGTGCAAACGCTTCTTCTACCTGTTTACTTGTTAAGACATTTCCCTGAAGTGCGGCTGTTTCTCTTATCTCTTCAATTTTCTTTGCAAATTCAAGTTCCTGATTCATAAATTTCCTTATTCAACATGTTTATGAGTAAATAAATGATCATTGCAGTATTCATAGTTGCCGTTGCATTTTGAACAGAATCTGAATTCCAGCTCGGGATTTGATTCATCCGTTCTTCCGCAGATAGCACACTTATGTCTGGTAACAGTCTGCTTTGGCGCCGCTTTTACTTTTGAACGGAACTCCTTACGCATAGTCTGTTGAGCCCTGGATATACCTATCCTTTTTCTTCCGCTAAAGAAGAATATGAGGAAATTAAACAGTGACGCAACGATCGGTATCGCAATGAACAGTCCTCCACCGATGCATTCCACTATCATTATCACTACATAAACAACACCAAGGACCTTTACTTTGATCGGGATGATGAACATTAAGAGAATCTCCATCTCGGGGAAGGTCGCTGCAAATGCTAAAAAGATAGACATACATATATAATATGTCGTAAACAGATATCCGATCTGAATGTTTCCAGCACCTATAAAGGCAAGGATCCCGTACATGATAAAAGCACCGATAACAGTGTAGAACAGACCTGAAAAGATGTAGACATTATATCTGAAGTCTCCCCATACGTTCTCAAGTGTTCTGCCTATGCTGTAATAAAAATACATCGAGATCAGAACCCAGAATACATTGTCCTGTCTTGTCGGGCTTATCACCCAGGTGAACAGTCTCCATACCTGGCCTCTTAGGATCTTTGACGGTTCGAGCGACAGATAATCCAGTATCCCGCTTGTTGTAGGAAGTATCGCAAGCGCATAACCTATCGCAAAACAAATGACCATGTACAGTGACAGGTTGTGTACTGCATATTTGCTGTATTTTCTTTCTATTTTGTCAATCCAATTGTCTTTCAAGCTAAAACACCTCTTATCAGCTTATTTCGCTTATCTGGCAGAATCTGTTGTATTCCTCATCGATCTTTACGAATTTTTCCTTGTCGCCCGTTACTGCATTATCCGGATGGAACTTTGCCGCATACTTATGGTAAAGCTTCTTTGCTTCAGATTTTGATTTACACATGGCAAAGTATCTTAGATTATGCCTTCTTGCAAACTCGTGTTGCTTTGCGACCTCGCGCTCAACATCGCTCATCTGCTTTTCAGGCTCGGGATTTTGATATGTTCGACTTTGAGTATTTCTGTAAGTCCTGTTATCACTAGTGCGCGATGACTGGTTTGAATATTTTCTTTTAAACTCAGCCTCGAAAGCTCTTTCTTTGCTCCTGTGAGCATACATATCCTGCTGGTTAAAGAAGTTTGCCGCACTCATAAAAGGATCGTATTCTTGTCTTTCAAGATCCTTCTTCTGTTTTGCTCTTCTGCTTCCAAATAGCCAGAAAAATCTCGGATCATGGGCTATCTCCCAGTTTTCGAACGCGTCCTTGATCCCGTCATTGTTAAGGTCATCGGCAAAATACTCGCTGTAATAGTACCTGAATTCTTCATAATTCTTCGGATTTTCTTCCTTGTACTGCTGAAAGACCTTGGCCCACCATATAAGAAACACTAAAAAGGCCACTATATATGAGATCGAGAACACCGGTCCTTCCATAAAGCCTATAAGCGGAATACTCAGCATATAGTAAACCAGAGAAAAGCTTGTCATAAATCTTTTTCTAAGGAATGCCTTTACGAGTATCCCTACAGGCACAGCAAACAGGAATATAAATTCCATCAGTTTATGATACAGAAATTGCATTGACATTATTTAAACATTATCCCCATTAGATTTCTACCGATAGAAGCTCCGACATTGCCCCCAAGCTTCTTACCGAATTTTCCGAAACTAGATCCGATGGAATTTCCTATCTCCCTGCCGATAGTTCCGGTAGCCGTGCTTGCCACGCTCTTTGCAGCACGCTTGTATGCTTTAGCAGTATCGCTTTCCTTCTTTGCAGGCTTAGCACTTTCATTTTCAGCCTTAGATGCCTTGCCCGGATGATTAGGATTCGGCTTCTTAACCTTGCTGTTAGTTGCAGGTTCAGTTTCCTCCTCATAAGCTTCCTGCGCGGCTATAGCCTGCTGTTCAGCTTCTGCCTTTGCTTCCTGAGCCGCAAGATTCTGCTGGGCAACGCTCATAAGTATCTCATAAGCCGATTCTCTGTCTATCACATCATAGAACTTTGAATACATGGGATTGCTTCTTATCACATTATTACGTGTATCATTGTCTATTATACCCATAAAGCTCTGAGGCGGGAGTATGCTGGTCTTCTTTACTATGGTAGGGATGCCCTTTTCATCAAGCACAGATACTAAAGCCTCTCCTACGCCAAGTTCGGTAAGAACTGAAAATGTATCAAACTCAGGATTTTCCCTGAATGACTTGGCAGCAACCTTTGCTCCTTCAAGTTCCTTTGGAGTATAAGCTCTGAGAGCATGCTGTATCTTGTTGCTCAACTGCCCCAAAACTCCATCAGGAATATCCTTAGGATTCTGTGTTATGAAATATATGCCAACGCCCTTACTTCTTACAAGCTTTACTATCTGCTCTATTTTTGATAGAAGTGTCTTGCTTGCATTTTCAAACAGCATATGAGCTTCATCAAAGAAAAATACGATCTTTGGCTTTTCAAGATCACCGGCTTCAGGCATGTTCTCATACAGCTCAGAAAGAAGCCACAGCATAAATGTTGAATACATGCTCGGATTGTTTATTAGTTTCTGACAGTCAAGAATGTTTATCCTTCCTTTTCCGTCATATTCATTTATGAGGAAATCCTCGATCCTTATTGCAGGCTCCATGAAGAATCCTTCTCCGCCTTCGCTTTCAAGAGCTACAATAGACCTTATGATGACGCTTAAGCTTGCCTCCGTCATCTTGCCGTACTCAGCTGCATATTCAGAAGCATGATCAGACACATAATTGATCATAGATTTCAGATCCTTTGTATCAAGAAGAAGCATTCCTTCATCGTCTGCGATCTTGAAGATGATCGTTAAAAGAACAGCCTGAGCATCATTTAAGTTAAGACTCCTTCCCACAAGTAGCGGTCCCATCTCGGAGATCGTTGTTCTTAAGTTTATGCCCTTCTCGCCATATACATCCCAGAATGTGGTTGGATATGCATGAAGAGAAAATCCTTTATTGAACAGATCGAGCGCTTCGATCCTTTTTGCTACAGTACCTGAATTTTCACCCGCCTGGCACATGCCTGAAAGGTCGCCCTTTACATCAGCCAAGAATACCGGAACTCCTGCATCTGAAAATGACTCTGCCATAACCTTTAAGGTGACAGTCTTACCTGTTCCTGTGGCGCCCGCGATCATACCGTGTCTGTTTGCCATCTTGGGATAAATATATATATCTTCCTCTCCCGATCTTCCTATCCAAATCTTACCATCCTGATACATGCTCTACCTCCATATTTATGATTCCTTTTATCTGTGACAGGCAACTAGCCTGAACAGACCAATCTATTAAAGTATAACACATGACAGGTCATAATTTATAGAAAATTGTTGTAAGATATGCTTTTTTTATGGGATAATATTTGAGAATGGAGGTATCTTATGGAAAGTAGCGTTATTCTTAAACACTATGGCAGATTGTACAATCCTTCAAACTGGGGTTATTTCCCCAATTATGTGGCAAATCGATTTTATTATATTTGCAAAGGCAATGTCGTATACAAGGAAAAACTTACATTAAAACCGGGTTTTGTCTATCTTTTCAAAGCTGATCCGGAATTCATGGCATCCCAGTCTCCGCTTGATCCGATCGATCATATCTACTTCGATTTCATTTCATCCGGAAATTTTCTCGACAAGGAATATATTGAGATTGACCCTAATCTCTATCCGAGACTCAAATCAGTATTGGATGCCCTTACTTCAGATTATTCACTTAATGAGCTTCCTCAGGATGTGGCTGAGTCGTATCTGAATATAATATTTTATGAGCTTAAGGATCATTTTGTATCAAATCGCATGTATTCAGATCTCACTACCAGCGTTTTCAGATATATACATGAAAATCCCGCAGGAGATCTGACTGTAGCAGGTATTGCCGATGCCCTGAGCATTAATATCAATCATCTTATCAGAACCTTTAAAAAGGACACAGGCATGACTCCTCTTAAATATATAGGACTGATGAAATCCGAGCTTGCAGTCTCATATATCAGAAAAGGTCACTCACTCGAGGATATAGCAGAGCTGCTTGGTTATTCCACGGTATCTGCTCTTTCTGTTGCCTTTAAGAATGTAACGCATAAAAACCTTTCCGAGTTTCGCTGATATCGTGTTTTAATAAATACCCAAATATGCTATAATGACTGAGTTTGAGTCTTATGAACAGAAAGGAACTATTATGGAAAAGATACCTTACAAGATCTATCTTGAAGAAAATGAAATGCCCAGACAGTGGTATAACGTCAGGGCAGATATGGCAAAAAAGCCGGCCCCTATATTAAATCCAGGAACTCTTAAGCCGGTAACAAAAGATGAGCTTTCTCACATATTCTGTGAAGAACTCGCTTCTCAGGAACTCAATGAAACAGATCCCTATATCGATATTCCTGAAGAGATCAGAAACTTCTACAGGATGTATCGTCCTTCTCCGCTTGTCAGAGCCTACTGCCTCGAAGAAAAGCTTAAAACTCCGGCTCACATCTACTATAAGTTTGAAGGAAACAATACATCCGGAAGCCACAAGTTAAACTCAGCCATCGCTCAGGCTTACTATGCTAAGAAGCAGGGCCTTAAGGGTGTTACCACTGAGACCGGTGCAGGTCAGTGGGGAACAGCTCTTTCCATGGCTTGTTCTTACTTTGATCTTGACTGTCAGGTATATATGGTAAAGGTTTCATATGAACAGAAGCCTTTCCGCCGTGAAGTAATGAGAACGTACGGTGCAACAGTAACTCCTTCTCCTTCCATGAATACGGAAGTAGGAAGAAAGATAAATGCAGAATTTCCGGGAACCACAGGAAGCCTCGGATGTGCAATCTCTGAGGCCGTTGAAGCAGCTGTCAGCCAGGAAGGCTACAGATATGTTCTTGGCTCTGTACTCTCCCAGGTACTGCTTCATCAGTCGGTCATCGGACTTGAAACAAGTGCTGCACTTAAGAAATACGGCATCAAGGCTGATACTATAATAGGCTGTGCCGGCGGCGGTTCAAACCTTGGCGGTCTCATCTCACCTTTTGCCGGTGAGATCCTAAGAGGCGAAGCAGATTATGAGATAATCGCAGTTGAACCGGCTTCATGCCCGAGCCTTACAAGAGGCGTATATGCATATGACTTCTGTGATACAGGAAAGGTTTGTCCTCTTGCCAAGATGTATACACTCGGTTCAAGCTTCATACCTTCAGCAAATCATGCAGGCGGGCTTCGCTATCATGGCATGAGTTCTATTGTTTCAGAGCTTTACGATCAGGGAATCATCAAAGCAAGAAGTGTTGACCAGACTGAGGTATTCAAGGCTGCTACAGAATTTGCAAGAGTTGAGGGTATCCTCCCTGCTCCCGAAAGCAGCCATGCAATAAAAGTCGCTATAGATGAAGCATTAAAGTGCAAAGAAACCGGTGAAGAAAAGAATATCGTATTCGGTCTTACAGGTACAGGATACTTTGACATGGTCGCTTACCAGAAATACAACGACGGTGAGATGAGCGATTATATTCCTACAGATGAGGATCTTAAGAGATCAATTTCTATGCTTCCTCAGGTATGATTATTTAAACAGCAAAGAAGGGAAATGCAAACGCACTTCCCTTCTTTTTTATTATTCAATACCCAGATCTTTTTTTACAAAGTCAGGTACTTGGTCTTTTAAGAAATTGAAATATACTATAGTATTTCCTCTTACATTTGTTGCGACTACGCGATCATTGCCCTCATAGAGCTTGGCTGTATTTACCTCAGCTTCAACATTATATGCCGTCTCAAAGGTGTCATCCTGCCCCCATTTATGACTGTATTCATTCATAGAAATATAAGGGAACAGCTTTTCTATATCATCTTCGCTGACATAGACCACGCTCTTTGGTTCAATCGGCTTAGCAGAAGAAGTCATACTGTAATAGTATTTTTCTATGTCATCATAGTCAACATCGCTATCTTCATAATATGTTATAGAGATTGATGCTATATCCTTTGCATCGATCTGAGGCTGTTTATAACCGATACTTTCCAAGCAGTCAACACAGTTCTTCATGCTGGGATATATTGAAAATGAACTTGATCTCATATAGTTATAGAGTCCAAAGTTACTCTCCGATACTGAGAAATATACAGTACCGAGAGGTCCCTC
>JAGCXJ010000299.1 GCA_017961385.1 Lachnospiraceae bacterium | reverse complement strand
TGCTTCATGAGGTCCACATACACACATACGGCATTTACCGAATCCGAGATCAAGCACTTCATAGACTCTGCGATTCTCTTCCATAATGGTATCTTTTCCGACTACTCCGATATCAGCGGCGCCATACTCTACATATGTGGGAACGTCAGGACCTTTAGAAAGAAAGAATTTAAGCTTAAGTTCTTCATTAACGAAGATAAGTTTTCTTGTATCCTTATCCTTCATTTCCTCGCATGTTATGCCAATGCTTTCAAGTAAAGCTAAAGTCTTGTCTGCAAGTCTTCCTTTTGTCAGAGCAAAGGTAAGGTATTCATCATTGCCATCTACATTTTTTTCCTGCTTGCTAAGCGCATTCAAAAGATCATCGATGACAACCACAAAACCTACAGCAGGTGCAGCTTTACCAAACTGACTGAGAAGGTTGTCATAGCGACCACCTTTTACAATAGCATCACCGTTACCAACCGCATAACCTTTGAATATCATTCCGGTATAGTATCTGTACTTGCTAAGCATCCCGAGATCAAAGAAGATGTATTCATCAATACCGCAGCTGACAGCACTGTTATACAATTCGATAAGCCTGTTTATGGCAGACTTTGATCTTTCGTTTCCTGCAAGTGAAAGCGCATCTTTAAGACAGTTTATTCCGCCCACAAGATCATTTATAGCAAGTATCTTGTCCTGCTTGTCATCAGACAGATCGATACTTGACATATATTCCTTAACTCCAAAGAAATTCTTGTTGGAAACATAGTCACGAAGAGTGAGCTCTGTATCTTCATCAACTCCTAGTTCTTCACAAAGTCCCCTGAAGAATTCAACGTTTCCTATACAAATCCTGAACTTTTTAAGACCGGCAGCTTTAAGAGACTGAGCTGCAAGACGGATCACCTCAACATCGGATTCGACACTGCTCTCTCCGATTAGTTCAACACCCATCTGTGTAGTCTCTTTTAACTTACCTTGGAGTTGTGCAGTGTTGACATAGGCATTGCCTTTATAAGTCAGACGAAGTACATTATTCTCCTCTAAAAAATACTTGGAAGCGCATCTGGCGATACTGGGTGTAAAGTCGCTTCGAAGCACCATAGTCTGACCGTTATTGTCAGTAAACTTGTACAGACCGTTTGTGTCGGTTGTTCCTATATCTCCGCTGAAAAGCTCAAAGTATTCAAAACTGGGAGTCTGTATATCCTGATAACCGTATGAAATGAACATACCATGAATGGTATCCTCAACTTTAAGCTTTTTCTGGTATTCATCTCCGTATATGTCCCTGACTCCGTCAGGAGTATGTAATAATTGCTTCATTTGTCTTACTATTATCTCCAATTCACTTTATCTTAGTAACGTGCTACCATGTTAGCGTGCTACTTTAATGTAGTATATATGAAGTGAAATATTCTGTCAACCCTCATTATCTCTTAATCTTAAGTCTTTATTTACATAGTCAAGATAAGGGATAAATATTGGCTCGACATGCTCGAAGAAAAACTCCGTATCCAATTCGTCATGTCTGAAACTTTTTCTTCCGCCTTTTGCTGCTCTTTCCCAGAAGATGAGCAATTCACTTAATCGCAGGTAATAGTATTCTTCTTTCTTTGAAAAATAAAGAAGAAAGAAGGCTATACCGCCCTGCCGATCGAATTCCTTCATGAATTCAACTTGGTGTTCATGTATGTTCTGGAGTGAAAAAGTATCATAGGCACATTCTTTTGCATCAAAACAAAGGGGAATGCCCTGTACAGCACCTATATAATCGACAGTGCTCTTCTTTTCGAAGTAAGCAAGCGTAATCTGATGCGTTTTGGGGTCCATGTTTATGGGCGTTATGGGCGTCGGGATCTTTTGGATCAAAGCTAGATGATTCGACGCATATCTTTCATTTGTCCTGTTTACAAGTTCTTCTAGAAAAGAGCCTCGAAGACCTCTTGATTTCCATGTTGGCATGTTATCGTCCTTTTTGAGAGTTTATTAAGCCGTTCATCGTCAGGAAATACTATTTTGTATGCATGAAGCAACTGATGTTTAAGACCGAGTTTAATGTTGAGGTCAGTATCGCCATATTTGTTATCTCCTAGGAGCGGATGACCTATGGATGACATATGAACCCTTATCTGATGCGATTTGCCCGTGATCAGATCGAGTTCGACAGCTGTGATATCGGTATCAGAAAGCTTATAATGGTCAAGGACAGAATAAGCGGTTTTAACAAGGCTGTATTTTTCTTTGTGTGATTTTCCAAGACGCTCATAAGCATCACAGTCTATTATTGTGGATGTGTTATTGCTTTCACTCTTTGAATGATAGCCTATCAACGTTGCCTCTCCATCAAGAAAACCGATAACATAGGTCAGATAATACTTCTTTATAAGCCTGTCTCTTACCATTTCTGACAATACATTCAAACCGTACACAGTCTTTCCGATAAGAATGAGTCCGGAGGTATTTCTGTCAAGCCTGTTTACTATAGAAGGTCTGCAGACTGACAGACTTTCTACTGTAACAGCTTCTTTTGAAAGCAGATAACCTACTATCCATTCGTTTAATGATAAGTCGGACTGGGCTGATTTCTGACTGAGAATACCGCATGGCTTGTTTACGATAAGAAAGTCATCATCTTCAAAGATTATCTCGATTGAGTCCTTGAATTTTTGGTATGCGTTTAAGAATTCATCTATGACATTTAAGGATACTGAAGAGTTCGCAAAGTGCTCAAATGTTTCATCGGAAAACCACAGTTTAACAGAGTCACCTTCTTTTAACAGTTCATTCCCGTTTAAGCGCTTATCATTGAGTACGATATTCTTTTTTCTTATCATTTTATAGATAAAGCTTTTGGTCGCAGCGGGAAGTATCCTTGCAAGATATTTATCAACACGCTGACCGCTGTCTTTTCTTTCTATGACAAATTCTTTCATACAGATATATTCTTTAATAGATTTACCAGTTTCTCATTTGTCTGTTCCGACTGATCAGATTTTGAAAGCTGAGTCAGTCTGTTTATGTAGGCATCCTCATTATCGAATACTTTTATAAGAATATCCTGGATACCTTCTATCTTCATGTGCTTTTTTATGTGTTCATCAAAGCGTTTATTATCAAAGTCCTTATCGGTTGTAAAAGCTATCAGTGAATCTTTTGTTATGATACAGTGAGCAAGATAGAAATTAATTTCATAGCTAGTAAGATAAAGATTATACAGACCTTTAAGAGATCCGATATTATCTTCTATCTTTGAATGAACAGCTTCATTTAGCACTTTTATCCGGGAATTCATTATCGCAGCGATCAGCGATTTGCTTGCGGGTAAAACACCGAGGATAGCAACGATCGTAAGAAGATTTCTGTTGCTTCCCGTTGTTACATAGCCGATCGTATATATCGCAGCAGAAAGAACATACATTGCAATGGTGATGATCCAACTCCTTAATCTGCTGTATGACGCATATTCATATTCACCTTTTTCATATTTTTTAAGTAATGACATTTAAAGCTCCAGTTCATTAAAATCATGTATAAAGTAATCGGCCATTGATTTCTTGTCTTCGCGCTGATGCAGGCTGTATTCATCATCGACAGCACAGACTTTCATCCCTGCATTATGACCGGCTTCTATTCCTTTGGTTATATCCTCAAACACAAGACATTTCGATGGATCAACATTCAGTCTTTTAGCACAGTTAAGATAAACATCGGGAGCTGGCTTGCCGTTTAATATCTCGCTGCCGGTTAAAACGATCTTAAAATATCTGTCAAGCCCGAGGTGTTTAGCTACAGCGTCGTATAAATATCTTGAATTGCTTGTTGCTATCCCGAGTTTGATACCACGCTCTACACATATATCAAGAAAATGCTCAACGCCTTTTTTAAACGGTACATCATTTGCATATTTTTCATGTGCCATCTCGTTCCACATATCCATCATTTTTTCAATAGAATCTGTAAAGTTAAAGGTATTTTTAAAATACTGCGCTGTCTGATAGAAGCTCATTCCCTCGATCTTGGACTGCAGATCATCGGGCAAAGTCTTGCCGTGACTGGCAAAGTAATCGATGTCGACCTGTTTCCAGATCCACATGGAATCAACCAAAGAGCCGTCCATGTCAAATATTACTGCATCTATATCTTTAAGTATGTCTTTTATCATAGGTGAATCCTTAATTACATATATTTTTTTAAGAGACTGATCTCCTCATCGGTCAGTCTTCTGCTTGATCCAGGCTCTAGTTTATCATCAAGCATTAAAGGCCCGAATGTAAGCCGCTTAAGATAGGTGACCCGGTTGTTTAGAGCTTCCATCATTCTCTTTATCTGATGATAACGGCCTTCGTGAATCGTTAAAAGTATTCCCTGCTCGTAACGGCTGCATTTTGCTTCAAGAGTTGGTGTATCATCACCTATGTCTATACCATGACATAATCTTTCTATGTCATCATCGCTCAGCTCATTTTCACATATGACATAATAGGTCTTATCCACGTGTTTTGAAGGCGAGAGCATGTTGTGATTGAGCTTGCCGTTATTTGTAATT
>JAGCXJ010000298.1 GCA_017961385.1 Lachnospiraceae bacterium | reverse complement strand
TTACGAGAATTCCATCCCCGAGGGAGCGGAACCTGCCGATACCTATCGAATAGAAAAGACTGATCCAAGATTTGAGATGCATGCCAACCTAAATCACAAACAGGCTAATACAAGACTTTTTAAAAAGTTTGTGGTAGCGGCAAAAGTCTCAGGAAGATATCAGATACTCGGAACCAGCAGATATATCACAAATCCCGAGGAGATTGCAAAGGTAAATGCCTATAAGACACCGGCTTCGGTAAAAGGTCTTATTGTAGATCCAAATAGGATTCATGGAAGCGAGCTTGAGGATCTTGGAGTAAAGCAGGGAGCATACAACATACCGCTTGGTTATATAATGGGCGGTACTTCCAGCGCAAACAAGGCTACGATATACTATGATTACGGCGGCAAGACATATGCGTTCAACGGTCAGGCCGTAGCGGAATTCGATATAATATTCGGTTTGCTGCAGAAAAAAGGCATTCAGGCAACTGCAGTTATATTGAACAACAGCAACGGCGCATATCCGGAACTGATACATCCCAACGCAAGAAGCGCCTCGCAGTCATGGTATTACATGTTTAACGGCTCGGATGCGGCAGGTGTAAATGCAATGGCTGCAGCAGCAACGTTTTTGGCTGAGAGATATTCCGGTGCGCACGGCATGATATCAAACTGGATAATCGCCAACGAGATAAATGCGACAAAAGAGTGGAATCACTACGCGAACGTTGATCATTACACATATACAGACGAGTATGCCAAGGGCTTCAGAGTTTTCTACAATGCAATAAAGAGTGTCAACGGAAGCGCCAAGGTATATATGCCGCTCGATCAGACGTGGAACAGAAACCTAAACAACGGAGATCATGACGGCAGGGATGTGCTGGATGATTTCAATAACATAATCAAATCAAAGGGAAATATTGACTGGGATCTTGCATTCCATTCATATCCCGTACCGCTGACCAATGCGGCTTTCTGGAATACCGGAAGCTTTGCTAAGTACACCACGCAGAGTGTAGATACTCCGATGGTCAGCATGAAGAATGTAAATATTGTGACCGATTATATATGCACAAGTAATTTCTTAAAGAGTGACGGGACCACGAGAGATGTATTCATAAGCGAGGTCGGCTTTACTTCAACATCGGGTGAAGCAACTCAGGCGGCTGCGATAGCCTATGCATATTATATATGTGAAAAGAATCCTCACATAAACGGTCTTATCATCAACCACGAGGTAGATGATGCATTCCAGATAAGCCAGGGGCTTGCGGTAGGACTGAGTCATGCAAACGGAGCAAGAAAACAGGCCTACGAGGTATACAAGCACCTTGATATGGCTGATTCTCAGGAATATACAAAGTTCGCGCTCGATATAATAGGGGCGGACAGTTGGAGCAGTATTGTAAAGTATTGGTAATCAGAGGAAGAGATCATGGCAGAATGGTGGGCAGGTGTTGTTGAAACATTTGTAAGTTGTTTTATAAAAGATGACAGATACATGCTTTTGGTAAGGGGTATCGGAGTAACGATCAAGGTATCGCTGCTTGCGGCCGTGCTTGGCATAATAATCGGATTTATCATTGCTATCTTTAATCTGTCAGATAAAAAGCCGCTAAATATCATAGGAAAGATATATACGGATATCATCAGAGGAACGCCTTCGGTAACACAGCTGATGATCATATATTTCGTAGTATTTGCAACCGTTAACTGGGAAAAGTGGATCATAGCCGCTATAGCTTTCGGTATCAATTCCGGAGCATACGTATCAGAGATAATCAGAGCAGGTATCCTTTCTATCGACAGGGGACAGACCGAAGCCGGACGTTCACTCGGACTGAATGCAAAGCAGACAATGATGGAGATCGTGGTGCCGCAGGCTGTAAAGAACATCTTTCCTGCGCTTTGCAACGAATTCATTACACTTATAAAGGAAACGGCCATAGTCGGATATGTAGGACTCATGGATATTCAGAAGGCCAGTGATTTTATAAAGAGTGCAACATATAAGGCATTCATGCCGCTCATGGGAACAGCTGTCATATATTTTGTTCTTATCAAGATACTGACGGTGGCACTTGCCAAGTATGAAGATCATCTGAGAAAGTCTGAGATCAGGTAATGAGGAAAGAATGATGGAAAAGAATGCAGTGATAAAGGTAAACAATCTTCATAAGAGTTTCGACGAAAAAGAAGTACTTGCAGGTATAACCGAAGAGATAGACGAAGGTGAAGTGGTCGTTGTCATCGGACCTTCAGGCTCGGGAAAGAGCACATTTTTAAGATGCCTAAATCTTCTTGAGACACCGGATGAAGGCGAAGTGTATATAGACGGTGAGCAGATAAATGCTCCGGGCGTTGATGTCAATGTTGTAAGACAGAAGATGGGAATGGTATTCCAGCATTTCAATCTGTTTCCTCATCTTACCGTATTGCAGAATATAACTCTTGCCCCGATAAAGCTTAAAAAGATGACTCCGGAGCAGGCTCATGACAAAGCCATGGAGCTTCTTGGCATAGTAGGTCTTTCAGAAAAGGCAGATGCATATCCGGGATCACTTTCCGGAGGACAGAAGCAGCGTATAGCGATAGCACGTTCTCTTGCCATGGAGCCCGAGATCATGCTCTTTGACGAACCCACATCGGCGCTCGATCCCGAGATGGTAGGCGAGGTTT
>JAGCXJ010000297.1 GCA_017961385.1 Lachnospiraceae bacterium | reverse complement strand
TTTTCATCGATGAGACCGGAATGGGCGGAGGACAGATAGTAAATACATATGATGTTGATAACTATCCCGGACTCTTACATATCAACGGATTTGATATGGGAATGAAGTTCAAGGAACATGCGACCGAGATGGGAACGGAGTTTGCGGACGTAACTGTGACAGGCGTTTCAAAGAAGGACGATCTGATATATGTTAATGCAAACGATACACAGTTTGTTTCAAAAGCCATCATCATAGCGACAGGTGCAAAGCACAGAGTACTCGGGATCCCCGGAGAAGAATAATTTAGGCGAATGGGTGTATCGTACTGCGCCACATGCGACGGAGCATTTTTCAGAAAGAAGGTATGCGCCGTTGTGGGCGGCGGTGATGTTGCCCTAGAGGATGCTCTGTTTCTTGCAAAGGGATGTTCAAAAGTCTACCTTATACATAGAAGAGATGAATTCAGAGGCGCAAAGGTACTTGCTGACAAGGTAAAGGAAACTGAAAACATCGAGATAGTGTATGACAGCAGGGTTACGGAGATCATCGGTGAAGGATCGGTAAACAAGATAAAGGTTGAGAATATCAAGAGCGGGTCGGTTACAGAGCTTGATATAAACGGCATATTCATAGCAGTGGGAATGGATCCCAATACAGAGCTCTTTAAGGATGTGGTAGAGCTTGACAAGAGCGGCTATATCAAAGCCGGAGAGGACTGCATAACAAGCACAGAGGGCATCTTTGCAGCGGGGGATCTGAGGACCAAAAAACTCAGACAGGTAATCACTGCGGCAGCCGACGGAGCCAATGCTATCACCTCTGTTTCAGAGTACTTCAACAACAGGTAAGATTACATAACATTGCCCCAAGGTTGACAATAACATCAAATGGTGGTAATGTATTAGGGAATTCGCGTTTAGATCAGACTAAGTTTGAAAGGTGATTTATGAAGCTCAAAAAGGTAAAGACTTTGCTCTTTATCGCCACCGCAGGCATTACATTTTGCCTTAGCGGATACGGCAGTCACGCTGAGAAGCTTTCAAATATGCTTCCGTCAGCGGGCTTTGGCACCAAGGTAGAAGAAGGTGTGACCGTAAGCGAGGTAAAGGACGAAGTTAAACATCTGGTTGATGAAAGCCAGGGCAATCCCACATCGATTGTCAAGCTCGATGATGCCAGTGCATCTACTGCAAAAGCGACCGTAACACTTGACAAGGAAGTTGTTGAAGCTGTTATTCCCGAGATAGTAGTGGATGAAAAAACTAAAGAAGAAGAGGAGTTTTACAATCTGGTTATCGCCAGAGTCGACAATTACGTCAATGTAAGAGATATTCCAAGCGAGGACGGCGAGATTGTCGGAAAACTCTATGATAAATCTGCAGGAAACTTTATCGAAGAAGTTGACGGATGGTACAAGATACAGTCAGGAAACTGTGTCGGCTATGTAAAAGGCGAGTACTGCGTTACCGGCGAAGAGGCAGTGGAAGTTGCAAAAGAGGTCGGAACAAGGATCGCAACCGTGACCACCACTACTTTGAAGGTAAGAGAAGAGCCCAGTCTTGAAGCAAGCGTTCTCGGACTGGTTCCGATAGAAGAAGATCTTGTAGTCACAGAAGAACTCGACGGATGGGTAAAGGTTGATATAGAAGAAGGTTTCGGATATGTCTCAACCGACTATGTAGATCTTAAGACAGAGTTTGTCAAAGCCGAGTCAAAGGCTGAAGAAGAAGCCAGACTCAAAAAGGAAAAAGAGGAAAGAGACAGAGCCAATGCAGCAGCGGCTGCGGCAGCCGCAAAGAGAGCGGCAGCTGAAACACAGGTAGCAGAGAATGCTGCAAATCAGACTCAGGAAAAGCCGCAGACACAGTCATATGCGGCAAGCGGAAGCGGAGCCGGCACTGATGTCGCAAACTTCGCACTGCAGTTTGTCGGAAATCCTTACGTGTTCGGCGGTTCATCACTGACACAGGGAACTGACTGCTCAGGCTTTGTTATGAGTGTATATGCAAACTTCGGCGTATCACTGCCGCATTCATCATCAGGTGACAGAAGCGTCGGTTATGACGTAGGCGGACTTGAGAATGCACAGCCGGGTGATATAATCTGCTACTCAGGCCATGTAGGGATCTACATCGGAAACGGTCAGATAGTACATGCATCTACATCAAAGACCGGTATCGTAGTCGGAAATGCGACATATCGTACACCTCTTTGTGTAAGAAGAATATTCTAAACATACTTCCGGATATCATGGATTGCCGTGATATCCGGTATTTTTATGCTCTTTTTAGCTGTCGACTGCAACGGTTAACGCTAAAAAACGTCCCCGGTCAATATCTAATTGTATGTTAATTTGTCTGAAAATAAAAAATCGAAAATAGTCTATTGACAGAAGCGCGTATATGCATTTTTAACAAAAATGCACAAATGAAGGCACGAAAAAAGCACGACGGAAAACGAAGTTATCCACAATGAAACAGCGAAAAATGCACTTATTCACGAAGATATCCACATTATACACAAAAAATTGACCGATTTAGTTATGTTATAAACAGGCTTGAACCAAACGACTGTTTTGTTGAGAATGTCAAAAATACATCATTTTGAATAAAAGACTGGAAAATTATAAATAGCGAAAACTTAAGAAAACATTAATAATTGTCAGAATATTAAGCCTCATATAGACAAATGATGTGAAAACGTGGTAAAATATAGCCATGTCAGACAAGGTTCAATTTGTTTTGACAAATCTTGAACAAGAAGGGATTGATGTATATGAAATTTATCATCAGCGGCAAAAACATCGATATCACAGAGGGGCTTAAGAGTGCAATCGAAGACAAGATCGGCAAATTGGAGAAGTACTTCACGCCTGACACAGAAGTACACGTAACGCTAAGCGTAGAAAAGGAGAGACAGAAGATAGAAGTAACCATCCCGGTTAAGGGAACGGTGATCAGATCAGAGCAGGTAAGCAACGATATGTATGTATCGATCGATCTGGTTGAAGAGATAATAGAGAGATAGTTAAAGAAATATAAGAACAAACTCATAGAGAAACAACAGAATAAGGATTACTTCAGACAGGAGTTCATCGAGAAGGACTTCGTAGATGAAGAAGAGATCCAGATAGTAAGAAGCAAGAAATTTGATATCAAGCCCATGTATGCCGAGGATGCCTGCATCCAGATGGAGCTTACCGGACACAACTTCTTCGTATTTGTAAATGCGGAGACAGGACAGGTAAATGTGGTATACAAGAGAAAGGGCAATACATACGGACTCATCGAGCCGGAGTATTAAAGCTTACATTATAATATAGTAAGGATTTTGGTTCCGTCGCGCCTGGTTTAAAAAACTATGATGCGGCGGAACTTTTTCGTTGCGCTCATTTGCATATCTGTGATACAATATTTAAGCACTATGTGATAAAAAAATAACAATCTGTAGAAAACGGGTTGTCACTTAAATATGAAAGGAGTCATAAATATGGCAAAGAAAGTAGTTATAGCCAGTGCATGCCGTACAGCCATCGGAACAATGGGCGGCTCACTCAGCACAACACCTGCAGCTCAGCTCGGTGCGATCGTTATCAAGGAGGCTGTTAACAGAGCAGGTATTAAGCCTGAGAATGTTGACCAGGTATACATGGGATGTGTTATCCAGGCAGGTCTCGGACAGAACGTGGCTCGTCAGGCATCTATAAAGGCAGGTCTTCCTATAGAAGTTCCCGCTGTTACGATCAACGTAGTATGTGGTTCAGGTCTTAACTGTGTTAACCAGGCAGCTCAGATGATCATGGCAGGAGATGCTGATGTAGTAGTAGCAGGCGGTATGGAAAACATGTCTATGGCACCTTTCGCTATCCCCAACGGACGTTACGGCTACAGAATGATGTGGCCCAGCCAGAGCCAGGGCGGACTTGTTGATACAATGGTAAAGGATGCTTTATGGGATGCATTCAATGACTATCACATGATCACAACCGCTGACAATGTTGCAAAGCAGTGGAATCTTACAAGAGAAGAGCTTGATGAGTTCGCACTCAAGAGCCAGTTAAAGGCATGTGCAGCTATCGAGAACGGCGAGTTCAAGGAAGAGATCGTTCCCGTAGAGATAAAGAAGAAAAAAGAAGTTGTTGTATTTGATACAGACGAAGGCCCCAGACAGGGTTCTACAATAGAAGGTCTTGCTAAGCTTAAACCTCTTAATCCCGACGGTGTCGTTACAGCAGGTAATGCATCAGGAATCAATGACGGTGCTGCAGCGATCGTTCTCATGAGCGAAGAAAAGGCAGCTGAGCTTGGTGTTAAGCCTATGGCTACATTCGTTGCAGGTGCACTTGCAGGCGTTGATCCCACTATCATGGGTATCGGACCTGTTGCAGCTACAAGAAAGGCTATGGCAAAGGCCGGCTACAAGATCGAGGACTTCGATATCATCGAGGCAAATGAAGCATTCGCAGCTCAGTCTGTAGCAGTCGGCAAGGATCTTGGAATCGATGTTGACAAGCAGCTCAATCCAAACGGCGGCGCGATCGCACTCGGACATCCCGTTGGTGCATCAGGTGCCCGTATCCTTGTAACACTCCTTCATGAGATGAAGAAGAAGGGTGCAAAGAAGGGTCTTGCTACACTGTGTATCGGTGGCGGCATGGGTTGTGCTACTATCGTTGAGATGGACTAATATAATAATGAAATCTGCAAGCAGCTCCCTGTAAAAAGGGCAGCTGCTTGTTGCACGAAATAAAGGAGAGATTATGGATTACATTTTATATGAGGTAAACGGTGCTGTCGGCACTATCACCATTAACAGAGAAAAGGCACTCAATGCACTTAATTCACAGGTTCTTGAAGAACTTGACGCTACACTTGATGCTGTTGATCTTGAGAATGTAAGATGCCTTATCCTTACAGGCGCTGGCGAGAAGAGCTTTGTTGCAGGCGCTGATATAGGAGAGATGAGCACACTTACAAAGGCTGAAGGCGAAGCATTCGGAAAGAAGGGAAATGACGTATTCAGAAAGCTTGAGACATTCCCTATCCCCGTCATCGCTGCGGTAAACGGTTTTGCACTCGGCGGCGGTTGTGAGATATCAATGAGCTGTGATATCAGAATATGTTCTGATAATGCCGTATTCGGTC
>JAGCXJ010000296.1 GCA_017961385.1 Lachnospiraceae bacterium | reverse complement strand
GCGACACACGCATCCATTATCGTAAGATCCTGATAGGGAAGAGCAAGATTTAGTACGGCATCAGGCTTGTAGTCAGTTATAAGCGCTATGACTTCATCAACATTGTCGGCATTTACCTTTGCCGTTGATATCTTGGTTTTGGTCTTTGACGAAAGCTTGTCTTTTAATGCATCGCATTTTGAAACAGTCCTGCTTGCGATCATTATCTCATCAAATACCTCGCTGTTCTGACAGCATTTGTGAATAGCTACCGATGCGACACCGCCGCAGCCTATAATAAGTACTCTAGCCATTATTTATCCTCCTCCTCTTCAAGAAGATCTTCTACATATTTGGGAAGCATGAATGCACCTCTGTGCAGATTTACCGTATAGTACCATGTCTCTATGTGTCTGTCCTTCCAGCGCTTTGCATCCAGATCATCAAGCGGATGATACTTCTTTGACGCAAATCCGAACAGCCAGTAGCCGGCAGGACATGTAGCGATATGCGCCTGGTAGACTCTGCTTACGGGGAAGCTCTTTACTACCTTTCTGTGCATGCTCCGACAGGCTTCCTCATCCTCGTCAAAGAACGGGCTTCCGTGCTGATATACCATGATGCCGTCATCCTTTAATGCCTTGTAGCAGCTTCCGTAGAACTCCTTTGTAAAGAGTCCTTCCTCATGACCGAAAGGATCTGTCGAATCATTTACGATTATGTCATATTCATTCTGAACATTTCTTAAAAAGTGCAGACCTTCCATGTAATAGATATGTACTCTGGGATCGCTCAATCCCGCTGTCTGCTCCGGGAAGTATTCCTTGCAGACTTCGACCATCATCTCGTCAGGCTCTACAAGATCGATGCACTCTATCTCCGGATATTTTGAAAAGCATGTGGCGACTCCTCCGTCTCCTCCTCCGAATATCAGAACCTTTTTGACATTTGGATGGACTGCCATCGGCACATGAGTCACCATCTCATCATATATGAATTCATCTGCTTCCGAAAAGACTATCTCGCCGTCAGATATCAGCACCTTTCCAAACTCAGGCGTATCCATGACATCAAATCTCTGATAGTCGCTCTGAGCAGAATACAGTTCCTTGTTTGTTCTTATCGAAAGCTTAACGTTATTTGTATGACACTCCGAAAACCACAATTCCATTTTGATCTTCCCCTTGTATTTTATCTGATCATTCCGTCCAAAACATTAAGATACTCTGCCTCAAGATCCTCAGTTCCCTGAAGCGAGCAGCCCTTCTCCTTGGCATACAGAATGTAATCAACGATATCTGCCGTTATACGCTCTCCGGGAGCAAGTATCGGTATTCCCGGCGGATAGCACATGATGAATTCAGCACATATCGAACCGATGGATTCCTTTATAGGTACGGATTTCTTTTCACTGTAGAATGCTGTCTGCGGTGATACCACTACCTCAGGCTGGATGTAATCCCCCGAGATAGACGGAAGCTGTTCTCTTTCATACAGTCTCTTGATATCGGCAAGTGCATTGACTAAACGCTCGATATCACGCATCCTGTCGCCTATCGATATATATGCGAGGATATTTCCGATATCTCCGAATTCTATCTGGATATCATATTCATCTCTTAATAGATCGTATACCTCTATTCCTGTAAGACCTATCTCCTGTGTATATAAGGAAAGCTTTGTGACATCATATCCGCATACGCTTGTTCCATTAATGAGTTCAGTCCCGTATGCATAGTAGCCACCGATGGCATTTATCTCGCTTCTTGCGTATTCCGCCATCTTTATGACCTTGTCAAATGACTCCCTGCCTCTAAGCGCCAGATTTCTTCTTGATATATCAAGGCTTGAGAGCAGAAGATATGAAGCACTTGTTGTCTGTGTGAGATTCACGATCTGTCTTACATAGTCGGCATTTACACCGTTGTTTGTAAGAAGCAGTGAACTCTGAGTCAGACTTCCTCCCGATTTGTGCATGGATATCGCCGCCATATCGGCGCCTGCTCTCATCGCATCTATCGGAAGTCCTTCACCGAAATACAGGTGTGTTCCATGCGCCTCGTCGACGAGCATCTTCATGTTGTATTCATGGGCAAGCTCTGTAAGCTTTTTAAGATCTGAACATATACCGTAATAGGTCGGATTGTTTATCAGGACAGCTTTTGCATGGGGATGCTTCTTTAAAGTCTCCTCCATGGCTTCTGCTTCTATTCCCAGAGCTATACCTATCCTTGGTTCAGTTTTTGGCTCGACATAAACAGGTATCGCACCGCATAAAACAAGAGCATTGATAGCGCTCTTGTGCACGTTTCTCGGAAGAATGATCTCCTCTCCGGGTTTGCAGCAGGACAGTATCATGCTCTGTACAGCAGATGTCGTACCGCCAACCATTAAAAATGCATGTTCTGCGCCGAATGCATCCGCAGTCAGATCCTCGGCCTCCCTTATCACGCTTACGGGATGGCAAAGATTGTCAAGCGGCTTCATCGAATTGACGTCGAGTCCGACACATTTCTCCCCTAAAAGCTCCACCAGTTCCGGATTGCCTCTTCCTCTCTTGTGGCCCGGAACATCAAACGGCACAACTCTTTTCTTTTTAAATCTCTCGAGCGCCTCATATATCGGTGCTCTTTTCTGTCTCGAAATATCCATAACAAATAATTACCATAATAAATAGGTAGTGTCAACGTAAATCCAAAGCCAACAATTTCTTTACTTTTAAGCGTTTTCATAGTATACTTTCTATTTGGTAAAAATCGCTTATACCATAAGCTTATTAATGATAAAAGGAAAAGAAAGGATAAACTTATCATGAGTGAACAAAACGCAAAATCCGGCGCAAAGCGTGAAAACAAATGGATATGTGCCGCTATACCCGCACTTTTACTCCACTGCAGTATAGGTACAGTTTACTGCTGGGGAACTTTCTCTAAGGAGATCGGTACATATATCTACGGAGCCGAAAACTACCAGGCGCATTCAAGTGCAGTTCAGTGGGCATTTTCACTGGCGATCTTCTTCCTTGGAATGTCAGCTGCTTTCCTCGGAGATGTAGTTGAAAAAGATATTCATCGTTCTTCCCTTATAGCAACGATCTGCTTTACGGTCGGCATGCTGGGAACCGGAGCAGCTATACTGTTAAAGTCACTTCCGCTCGTATTTTTGTTTTACGGATGCATCATGGGAATAGGCCTCGGTACAGGTTACTTAAGCCCTGTCAAAACGCTTATGCTGTGGTTCAGGGATCGTAAAGGTCTAGCTACCGGTCTTGCGGTTGCGGGATTCGGTCTTGCAAAAGCTATCGCAACACCCGTAATGCAGTTCTTCCTTACTAAGTTTGACAACAACCCGGCTTATATGTTCTTCATCATGGGTTGCATATACTGTGTAATGATGTTCATCGGCCACCTGCTTCTTAAAAAGCCTTCCGACTGGGTGGAAGCTCACAGCGAAAACGGCGGCATCAAAGAATTCTTTGCTACTCTCGGCAGAAACTTCAAGATGTCATTTTCAAGCAAGACTTTCATTGGAATATGGTTAATGTTCTATATCAACATCACCTGCGGTCTTGCACTCATATCTCAGGAAAAGGCAATATTCAATTCAATAGGCTTAAGCCTTGCTGTAGCAGCAACGCTCGGTTCGGTAACAGCTATTGCAAATGCTTTGGGAAGACTTGGTTTTTCTGCATGGGCTGATATGTTCAAAGACAGAAACACGATATACAAGATAATCTTCTTGCTCTCGATCCTGTTTACAGGAGCAGTTGTTCTTACACACGGTATCGACAATAAGATAGTCATCCTCTGTGTAGCTCTTCTTATAATGGTAAATGCAGGATACGGCGGCGGATTCTCAAACGTTCCCACACTGTTATCCGATCACTTCGGCATGAAGAGCATTTCAGCGGTTCACGGCATGTGCCTTTCAGCATGGGCTATGGCAGGTCTTACAGGAAACCAGATGGCAACATACATCGTTAAGCATGTAGGAGAATTCAAGGATGTAACACTTCCTGACGGAACAGTGGCATCTGTCAACACTCTCGGTTATCAGACAGTGCTTTATGTTACACTTGCTCTTTACATCATTGCCTGCATCATCTGCTTCACGATGATCCCCAAGAAGAAAGAAAAGGCTGAATAAGCATAAATATTCATGTAACCAAAAAAGACAGGTACAAGTACCTGTCTTTTTTAATGCTTCTTTCTATATAAGGCTTTCTCCGTCTCCCATCACTGCTATATCAACAGCGGTTGCATCTTCGATATGGAAGCACATCATCTTGTTGCCTGTCTGATCATTATATATGTTTCTAAGATGAGGAGCACCGTCTAGCATCGCCTCAGCGTATTTGGGATCAGTCTCAAATACAGCCTTGCCTGAATATCTCATCCAGTGACCGTCCTGCTTGCATGCAACGATCTCAACAAAAGGATTAGCCACCATCTGCTTATATACGTTCTTGAAATCTCCTACTCCGAAGATCTCCTTGGAATCCATCTCCATATGTGCTCCAAGCGGACGCAGTCTTGGCTTGTCACCGTCTACAGTCGCAAGGAAGAATACTCCTGCCTCATTTAAAAAATCACTTATCTTGCTCATTTTGATCATCTCCTTTTCTTTTAATCTATGTTGTATTTTACTTTTTCCTCTTCAGTAAATCCTGTATCAGGGAACTGTATCTTTGCTTCCTGCAAAAGAGTCGCATAGTCTTTGTAGGTAGTGTAGAAAAGCTCGTTCCTGCTAAACAGAACAAATCTGTTATTGTCCTTTATATATGTTTTGCAGTACGGTACATACGCTACAAGCCCGTATGTGTTTGTCTCGAACAGGAATACCTGTGCTCCGTCTCCGACCGCTAAAAGTCCGTCCTCCTTGTCAAACACAGCGTACTCCATGGAAGTGTAGCAGTCTGCTGATGTGACAAACGAACCGTTTTCAACATCCCAGATCCTTATCTTGTGATCATCTCCCTGAAGGATCAGAAACTTGCCTTCATCTGTAAATCTTAAGAACGTATTGTTCTTTGTCTGCAGAGGTATCACTGCCTTTGTCGAAAGATCGCTCGTATCAGCTATCCTTACATTTCCGTCCATACAGCACATCGCGATATATCTGTCATCATCACTCAGTTCTATGTATTTGTTTGATGAATAATTAGACAGGCCCTTATACTCGTCTGAAAAAGACTTTGCTTCATCTGATGCCAGATCTATGACCTGCAGAGCCTTTCCCTTTGGCGATATATAAAGCTTGCTTGCGTCTTCCGATACGACGACATTTCCTATGCTGTCCTGCGTGTCTTTACTGTATATGCACTTTCTGTTCTCAAGATCGACAACGGCAATATCTAATCCTCCCGTAAAGGAAGCATATTTTCCGTTATCCGTAACATTCATTAAATGGGGATTGTCCTCCATTTTCAGACTGTCATATGTCACTCCCTCGGCTGTTGCATTCACAGGATCGATGAACCATATCTTGTCATGATCAGCAAGGATACAGATGTTTCCGACAAAATCGATGCCTTTAACGGTACTCTCGCTCTTGTCAAAAGTATAGAGCAGTTTGCCGTTTGAATCATAGAAATAGTGTTTAAATATATCACCTACCGACATGACAGCGTAGCAGTCTATATCATCTGCGACTGCTTCAAAGACATTGGAATCCGTTTCTCCTACCTTCTTTAAGTCACTCGCCTCATGATATGACACAACATAAACATCGGTTGAGCGCAGGGCAGAAACCGCTGCCTTGCCCGACATGAACATCACATCACGTATATCAAGATCGACCTTTATGTCAAAATCCGAATATACCATGCCTTCATCAAAATCAACGGGAGCCAGATTTCCTGTGGCATACCCTACAAAACCTATGCCGCTTTCCTTTGAAAGGTCAAGTGTCATCGCTTCCCCTGAAAGCGATACCTCGGCTATCCTGTTGCCTGTCGCCTCGTCGTAGGTATAGCCCTTCCTGTCACAGATGGCTACGATATCATTGCGCTCCTGGTTATCCTTTGTATATTTATGAGCCTTCACAAGCGAGTTGGATGACAGAATATTCCATGAATTTACATCAAGCCTGTCGCTCCAAAGGATATTTCCGTCCGCACTTACAAGCTCTATGCAGACATCCTTTAAACCCTCATACAGAAAATCACTGTTGCAGGTAATAACTGCCACATTCCCCATAGGTGTCGCACACATATCGATTATATATCCCAGCGATAAGGATACATTGATATTATTCTCTCCAGGGAAGGTAAGCGTTGCATTCTGTACCATGTCCTGATAATGCGCTAAAGCGATGATACCGTTTTGTTCAAGAAATGCATATCTTCCGGAAAACGGCTCTTCAAGATCATTGACAATTACCTCTTTTGTCTTTCCGCTTTCAAGATCTATGATATATGTCTGTGATCCGCTTATCATATATCCGAGCCTGTCCTTCTCATCGATATACATGTCGCGGATATATTCAAGATCCTTTGTTTCACTTACAAGATTTCCCGAATAGTCATATATGCAGAATGATTCCTCATTGGCGATATATATTCCCTTTTCGTCCGCATAAGCATTGACTACATGAAGGACATAATTTCTTTCATCTACCTTTGAGTCGATCCTTATGATCCTGCTCCAGTCATCTGTATTCCATACAGTGACATTATCACCTATATCAACGGTAACAAGCCTTGATCTGTCATCGCTCATATCCATGGAGATCACGCTGTAATCATGTTCCAGCGTTCTGTCATATTCCATGTCATGACCGACATCATATGCATGAAGCGCACTGCTTAAAGCATATTCCGCCTCCGGTACATAGGGTCTGTCATTGTCCTGCGAGGGAAGAGCCTGTGAAGCCACTAAAACGGCTGCTCTTCTGTTTCCGCTTTCAAGCAGAGCCTGTGAACTCTGAGCATAAAAGCG
>JAGCXJ010000295.1 GCA_017961385.1 Lachnospiraceae bacterium | reverse complement strand
TCAAATATGGCCTGCGCAACAGCCTCCTCGTTAAAGGCCCAGAGATCTTCAAGGGAGCCGCCTCCCCTTCCGACTATCATCGCATCCACGCCTATCATCTCCAACATCTTTATGCCCTTGACGATGCTGTTAACGGCGCCCTCTCCCTGAACAAGAGCCGGATAGAGAATTATCTCTATATACGGGTTTCTTGACTTTGAGATGCTTATTATATCCCTTATGGCCGCCCCGTTTGGCGCGGTGACGACTCCCAGTCTTTTGACAAGCGCAGGTATCGGCTTTTTATATACGGGATCGAACATCCCTCTTTCCTTAAGCTCGTTTTTCAGTTTTTCAAACTTTTCATAAAGCTCGCCTATGCCGTCCTGGGTTATCTTTTTTGCATACAGCTGATATTTTCCGTCACGCTCGTAAATGTCGACGTTGCCGCTTACTATCACCTGCATGCCTTCTTTTAAAGGAAAAGATAAGCCCTTCGTCCTGTTGCCTGCAAACATAACACAGGCAAGCACGCTTGACTTATCCTTCAGTGTAAAATATATATGTCCCGATGCATGATACTTGCAGTTGCTGATCTCGCCCTTTACCGATACAGCATTCAGCAGATAATCCTGCGAAAACATATTTTTGATATATGAATTGATCTGTGCAACAGTATATGCTTTCTGCAAAATCCATCACCTTATCTTACAAGCCGCTATCTATTGTGCAAATTTGGCGAGCACCGCATTGACAAATCCGTGTGACTTGTCCTGGCCGAACTTCTTTGCAAGTTCAACCGCTTCATTGATGGCGACGCTTTCGGGTACATCGTCATCATACATTATCTCGTAGACTCCGAGTCTTATGATGGTGAGCTCTACCTTGCCCATCCTGTCAGAGTCCCATCCCTTGGCCTTTTCATTGATCAGTCTGTCAATGTCTTCGATCCTTGAATATATCTGATCATATTTATCCTTGATGTATTTCTCATCCTCGGGAGAAAAGACTTCATCCGGGCTGTCAAAGAACAGTTCACACTGCGCCTTCATCTCCTCGTCAGAGTTAAATTCTATCCTGAACAGCAACTTGAATATCTGTTCTCTGAGTTCTCTTCTGCTCATTTATGCGATCAATCCTTCTGCATATCGACACCGGTTATGCGTACATTTACTCCGGTGACCTTAAGTCCGGTCATGTTTTCAACCGTATTCTTTATCTTTTCCTGAACCTTTGCACAGGTAGCCGGAATGTTGTAGCCGTAGCCGACTGTAAGGCTTACCTCAACATCGATCCTGTCATTAACGATGCTGACCTTTACGCCCTTTGAGATATTCTTTATGCCGACCTTGTTCATCAGCTCGTTTGTGATGTTGTCGCCGAGTGCTGCGATGCCCTCAACCTCCGTAGCGGCAATGCCTACGATGACCGCGATGACATCATCGGCTATCTGAACGGTACCTATACCCTGATCATGTGTTACAGCGTTTTGATTTACTTCCTTTTCCATGGCACAAAATTCCTTTCAGTCTATTACCTAAGCAAGGTTAATTATATCATATATCACAGCCAGAAACAAAGTGTTCTTTGCTCCTCGTCCTCCACATATGAAATAGTCGAGGCATCCTCTCCGAGCATGTCAAAGATACCGTTGTTCGTTATCAGTTCGCGTCTTATCCTGTCATATACCTCAAGGTTTGCGCATTTGAATGAAACGGTCTCTCTTCCCTCGTTAAAAGCAGCGTCAAACACGCTCTTTATGGCATCGTAGTCATAATCCATAAACAGAAGTCCTTCGCGGACATAGTAGTTGTTCTGATTTGATGTACACATGGGAAGCAGATTTTCAAGCGCTATCGAATGAGTCCTTTTTATCTCGTCTGTAGTAACCAGCAGATAGTCATAGTTCATTCCGGCGACCTGTTCGCCGCTAAAGCCGTTCTTCATGTATGAAGCATCGCCCCAGGTGCAGTCCACGTAGTAGTATCCGTCACTCAGCTTTACAAGGTTCCATGCGTGGTTTTCTCCGGATATCAAAGAGTTTCCTTCAACTATCGTCGTATCGACGCCTGCCTTGTTCAAAAGATACTGATATGCTCTTGAATAACCTGCGCATACGGACTCATGATTGTAGAATACCGAAGTCATGGACTGGTTGTCAGGCGCATCGAGCCTGTAGTCGGTATTTTCTATGATCCATTCATAGATGAACTTTGCCTTGGTATAGTCATCGGCTCCTGCAGGTATCAGAGAAAGTATCTGATCGGATAGATCGTCTATATAGCCGATCTGATTTCTTATGGCAGCCTTTGAATCGGAATATGTAACGGCAAGGACTGTCTTTACCACCTGTCCTCCCATTGTGTAATGGGTATATCCGAGATCTGTCGCATAGAAGAATTCCGGATGGTCCATCCTGATATAGTTTGCCACCCTGTTCATAGCTTCCTCATCGACAGTCGGTATCGCATTGCCGCTCTCGATGTTTTCAAAAGCATGATACATCGCCCTGTAGACATTCTTTTCCTGGTCGCTTAGAAGATCAAAGTAGTACTCGTAGCCTCTGTTTGCATCTTCCTGCGTATAATCCTCGACAGGCTCTTCTATCTCTTCAGGAATATCACCTGTTATTTCAGTTTCCTGCTTTTCGATGGTGGTCTCGCCGAAGTAGTCCTGTCCCCTGTCCGTAGTCTTTTCAGGTTTTATCGGTTCATACTCGTATGCTTCTTCAAGGACCGGCTCATAGTCGCTCTTGATAAAGTGGCGCATTATGACCTGTCCGTCACACTGAGTGATGTCATATGAAATTATCAGACCGAATATCAGTACTGAAAATGCTAGTATAACCAGTGCTCTTTTCACTGTTTCTCCTTTAGGCTGTTCCGAATTCAGACAGCTCTAATCCCTTGTTTCTGTCAAGTGTCATGCCAACGCTCCATTCATTGATGAACAGAAGCAGCGGCCTGTCCTTAAGATCCTTTATCTTTTTCATGTCGCTGGTACCGACTATCTTGTCAAGCTCTGTATCGGATGAGACTATCCATCTGATGTGCTCGTAAGGCAGCGGTTCAAGCTTTATATCAACGTTGTATTCATTCTCGAGTCTGTACTTTAATACCTCAAACTGCAGCACACCTACAACGCCTACGATGATCTCCTCCATTCCGGTATTGTATTCCTGGAATATCTGGATGGCACCTTCCTGTGCTATCTGAGTGATACCCTTTACAAACTGCTTTCTCTTCATGGTATCTATCTGGCGCACTCTTGCGAAATGCTCGGGTGCGAATGTAGGTATTCCCTCATATCTTATATCGGCTTTCGGAGTGCAAATGGTATCACCTATCGAGAACAGACCCGGATCGAATACGCCTATGATATCTCCGCCATAAGCCTCGTCAAGTATCTTTCTCTCATCGGCCATGATCTGCTGGGGACGCGAAAGACGCATCACCTCTCCCGACTGGACATGCTTTACATCCATATCTGCCTCGTACTTGCCGGAGCATATCCTCATGAATGCGATCCTGTCCCTGTGTGCCTTGTTCATGTTTGCCTGTATCTTGAACACAAAGGCAGAGAAGTCATTCTTAACGGGATCTATGAGTTCATTCTGAGACATCCTTGCAAGAGGAGTCGTTGTCATCTTTAAAAAGTACTGCAAAAAGATCTCTACACCGAAATTGGTCAGAGCCGAACCGAAAAATACAGGGGTGAGCTTTCCTCTTCTTATTTCATCAAGATCATACTCGGCGCTTGCACCGTCAAGAAGCTCTATCTCGTCAAATAGCACCTGTTTTCTTTCTGTTCCGACAGCTGCTTCAACTGCAGCTTCATCACTTATCGGAATGACTGTGGTCTCGCCTTCCTTTGTACCCTTTTCGGTATCCGAGTATGTGATAACCGTCTGCTCATGTCTGTCATAAACGCCTTTAAACGACTTTCCGCAGCCTATGGGCCAGTTGACGGGACATGTGGCTATTCCGAGCTCCTTTTCGATCTCGTCCAAAAGCTCGAAGGTATCGTTTGCGTCTCTGTCCATCTTGTTGATGAAAGTGAATATCGGTATCCCTCTCATGCCGCAGACCTTGAACAGCTTTCTTGTCTGAGGCTCAACGCCCTTTGCACCGTCTATTACCATGACCGCGCTGTCCGCAGCCATCAGTGTTCTGTATGTATCCTCCGAAAAGTCCTGGTGACCGGGAGTATCAAGGATGTTTATACAATAACCGCCGTAATTAAACTGCAGCACCGAACTCGTTACCGAGATACCTCTTTCCTTTTCGATCTCCATCCAGTCGCTGACCGCATGTCTGGCGGTCGCCTTGCCCTTTACCGAACCTGCCAGATTGATAGCTCCTCCGTAGAGAAGGAACTTCTCCGTTAACGTGGTCTTTCCGGCATCGGGATGCGAGATAATGGCAAAGGTACGTCTTTTGTTTATCTCTTCAGCAATGTTGCTCATCTGTCTACCTTTCGTAAAAACAGGGTTGGACCGTATGACCCAACCCCGTTTGAAATCAAATTCTGATTTAATTATGCCTGTGCTACATCCTTCATTGAGAAGCTCATTCTGCCCATCTTGTCCTTGCCTAGGCATACAACGGTAACCTTATCGCCGAGTGTAAGAACATCCTCAACGCGGTTGATACGCTCTTTAGATATCTTAGAGATGTGTACCATGCCTTCCTTGCCGGGAGCAAACTCAACGAATGCACCGAACTCCTTGATGCTCACTACAACACCCTTGAATACCTGTCCGGCCTCAAAGTCTGTTGTGATGATCTTGATCATCTCTACTGCCTTGTCCATCATTGCGGCATCTGTTCCGCATACTGAAACCTTGCCGTCATCAGTGATATCGATCTTAACGTCTGTACGAGCGATGATCTCGTTGATCGTCTTGCCTCTCTGGCCGACAACCTCGCCGATCTTCTCGGGATCGATCTGAAGAGATATGATCTTGGGAGCATACTCGTTAACTGTCTCTCTGGGAGCAGCGATAGCGGGCTTCATGCAGTTATCCATGATGTAGAGTCTTGCTTCACGGCATCTTGCGATAGCGCCTTCAACGATAGGTCTTGTAAGACCGTGGATCTTGATATCCATCTGGATGGCTGTGATACCGTCAGTAGTACCTGTTACCTTGAAGTCCATGTCTCCGAAGAAGTCCTCAAGACCCTGGATATCTGTAAGAAGTACGAAATCGTCATCTGTATCGCCTGTTACAAGACCGCAGCTGATACCAGCTACCATCTTCTTTATCGGAACGCCTGCAGCCATAAGGGACATGCAGCTTGCGCATGTTGAAGCCATTGATGTTGAACCGTTTGACTCAAATGTCTCTGATACGGTCCTTATTGCGTAAGGGAATTCCTCCTCTGAAGGAAGAACTGCGATAAGTGCACGCTCAGCAAGAGCACCGTGACCGATCTCACGACGTCCGGGTCCGCGGCTTACCTTTGTCTCGCCTACAGAATATGCAGGGAAGTTGTACTGGTGCATATATCTCTTTGCTGTCTCGTTTGAATCAAGACCGTCGATCTTCTGCATCTCTGAAAGAGGTGCGAGTGTCGTAACGTTGCAGATCTGTGTCTGTCCGCGTGTGAACATAGCAGAACCGTGAACTCTGGGTATAAGATCTACTTCAGCAGCAAGAGGACGGATCTGTGTGATCTCACGTCCGTCGGGACGCTTGTGATCCTTAAGGATCATCTTTCTTACTGTCTTTTTCTGATACTGGTAAACTGCCTCGTCAAGAAGTGCGAGCCACTCTTCGTTCTCGGCAAATGCCTCTGTGAGCTTTTCCTTGATCTGGCGGATGTTTTCTTCTCTTACCTGCTTTACGTCTGTAAATACAGCTTCTTCCATCTGCTCGGGAGTTACGATCTCCTTCATAGCGGCAAAGAGCTCTTCGGGAATAGCACAGCTTGTGTACTCGTGCTTTTTCTTTCCTACTTCAGCGACCATCTGGTTGATGAACTTGATGATCTCCTGGTTTACGGCATGAGCCATGTAGATAGCCTCGATCATCTTGTTCTCGGGGATCTCGTTTGCTCCTGCCTCGATCATTATTACCTTTTCGCTTGTTGAAGCGACTGTAAGGTTAAGATCTCCGCTCTTCCACTGCTCCTGGTTGGGGTTGATTATAAACTCGCCGTCAACCATTCCTACCTGTGTTGTAGCACAGGGTCCGTCAAAAGGTATGTCTGATATCGATGTTGCGATAGCAGCGCCAAGCATTGCAACAAGCTCGGGTCTGCACTCGGGATCAACACTCATTACCATGTTGTTTAATGTTACGTCGTTACGATAATCCTTGGGGAAGAGAGGTCTCATAGGTCTGTCGATAACACGGCTGGTAAGGATAGCGTTCTCGCTTGCCTTTCCTTCTCTCGTGATAAATCCACCGGGGATCTTTCCTACGGCATACCACTTCTCTTCGTACTCTACTGAAAGAGGGAAGAAATCAATGCCGTCTCTGGGCTTCTCGCTTGCTGTAGCAGTTGAGAGGACCGTTGTGTCGCCGTAGTGCATGAATGCACATCCGTTTGCCTGTGCGCCTACTCTGCCTATATCTACGCTGAGTGTACGTCCGGCAAGTTCCATACTGAATGTCTTGTACATAAACTTCTCCTTTTCTGCCTTTTTGAGGCTTTTGCAGGTAGAAGATACCGAAACTACTGATCAGGCCACGTTCATACATGATATGATCAGTGGTCTCGGGGGATAATCTTCTACCGTGGTTTGATGATAAATATAACAAAAAGAAGGCGGAAATACAGCCGCCTTCTTAAGTTAAACTATTTTCTGATACCCAGCTTCTCAATGAGGGCTCTGTAACCGTCAAGGTCTGTCTTCTGAAGATAATTGAGCAGTCCACGTCTCTGACCGATCATCTTGTACATACCGCGTCTTGAATGATGATCCTTGGGGTTTTCCTTTAAGTGCTCTGTAAGTTCAGCGATACGTGCTGAAAGAACAGCGATCTGAACTTCGGGTGAACCTGTGTCACCGGGCTTTCTGCCATACTCATTGATGATAGCAGTCTTTTTCTCTTTTGAAATCATAGCTTTCTCCTTTTGTTTCTCTTATATATTCACGTAATGCCAAGATCAGGCTGGAGTTTCCGTGATCCGAGCATACGCACGCAACACTGCAATTATATCATAGCAATCACTAAGTGTAAACTTATTTTTTCTAGTAGTCTTCCTCCATCCTGCTCTCTATTCCGGCAAGGGTGTATTCAGACCAGCTGTACTGGCTCATATACTCGCCCGAGAATGCGTTGATGGCTGCAACATCGCCGTCTATCCATCTGTAGTAGTCGCAGTCAAAGGCTTCGGGAACTATGGCTATCATACCCTTTTTCTTTAAGATGACGCTGTCAAGATCCGCTTCCTTGAATACGCCTCTCATGTCACCGACAAGGTTTCTTAGGTAGTTTTCAAGAGAAGGTGTGACTTCCTTATCCTCCCAGAGGGTTCCGAGTATCTCTCCGTTTGTGACATATGCTCCTCTTCTGTCTATGAGATAGGCAATGAGCTCCTTGGTCTTGATATATCTGAAGGTGCAGGGCATGTTGTCGATATAGACTTCGAAGTTACCGAAGCACTGGGCTCTGAGTCTCTTTCTTGATTCGCTCTGGACAGGTCTTCTTAAGTCCTCGAGCTCTCTTCTTACATCTTCCTCGCTGGCAGGCTTCATGATATAGCCCGATGCATGCATCTTCATTGCCTGCATCGAGTATTCGGCATATGCTGTTAGAAAGACGATATTGATACCTGGCTTTATGACCTTCATGCGCTTTGCGAGCTCTATCCCGTCCATCCCTCTCATATGTATGTCAAGGAATGCCACATCGACATCCTCGTCCTTTACATACTCAAGCGCCTCGTCGCAATCGGTAAATCCCTTTACGGAATCTATCTCATGCATCGAACCGAGCATGTCGACAAAATCCTCCAAAATGATCTTTTCGTCATCAACCGATATTACTCTCATATCCCCCTCCTGGCATTGTTGCTTTTGGAATGATTATGGTTATCGTAGTTCCGCTTCCCATCCTGCTGCCTATGTTCATGGTCCCGTGACACAGCGCCACGATCCTCTGTCTGGTATTGTCAACTCCGATATGACTCCTTCCCTCTTCAAGAGGCTTGTTTGTATCATATCCGACACCGTCGTCTTCGACCTTTATCTCGTAGCAGTTATGCGTTTCATAAGTTGATATCTTTATCTTTCCGCCTTCCTTCTTAGGCATCAGTCCGTGCTTTACGGCATTTTCGACTATTGTCTGCAGCATCAGCGGCGGGCACTCGAAATCGGTGGCCTTTATATCAAACTCGATATCAAGAAGCTCTCCGAATCTCAGCTTT
>JAGCXJ010000294.1 GCA_017961385.1 Lachnospiraceae bacterium | reverse complement strand
TTCAGACTGACAGACTTTTCCAAAGAGATATCCGACAATGGTGTCATTTTCTTTTGCCAAAAAGATCCGGTTTCCTTCGATATCCGATCTGTCATTCGGCCGATAGCCATAACAACTGTTTTCAGCAGTCCAATCTTCCGAAAGTCTGATCAGAAGAGAAAGAACTTCATCGTCCAGCCGGACTTCTCGTATCGTCATATCTTCGATGCTCCTTTCCTATTCCACCATCTTCAAATTCAAGTTCCGCATCTACTGCAGCCGAATGTCCTTGATTTGCTCTTATAAGTGAACTGTTGTCTATAACAATGTTTTTCACATCAAGAATTCCTTTGTCCGTTTACATACATCTATCATAGTTTCTTCCGAAGGCAAATGCTTACTGTCCGTTTCAACCGTAGTGATCGGTCCCGCGAATATTTCCTTTGCCTTTTTGAATACTCTTCCCGCCGGAAAAAATATATCTTTCTCAGATGCAATTATAAGAAGAGGTGCTTTAAACCTTGCAAGTTCTTCTCTTGTATATTCCCTGGGCGGTTTCATTTCCATCTTATATGATGACATCATCAGATCAAAGAATTCTTTCCAATCAGGATCATCTTTTCCGCCCATAGTCTCAGTCACCGCATCAAGTGTCTTTTCCGAGGGCCGCAGATAATACTTTAAAAACGGAACAACCATCTTTCCCATCATAGGAAGAACAGACCCATGGGAAATCCCTGAAGGGTTGAGCAGCAAAGCTCTGTCAACTTTCTCCGGGCATCTTTTCGCAAATGACAGAAACATAGCAGAACTATATGAAGATACAACAAACGATATCTTATCTTCCCCGTAATGATCAAGCACTTCCTCGATCCACAGACCATATTCATCCTTTTTACTGCTGATATTCCTGTAAGGGATACTCTTACCGGGCATTCCTATGACATCAGGTGCGATGATGCTATAATCTTCCAGCAATGGCAGGAACAGTTTCAGGTTCAGCGTCGTGATACCGTTACCCCCATGTATTGTGCATATCCTCGGCTTTTCTTTATCTCCCAACAACAAGCTGTGCGTTTTACCAAACGAAGTATCAAAGTAATCCTCCGCATAAGGCACACAAAGAGATGCAAGAGTCTTATCATAAAACTCATGCATCTTCTTCATACTCTCTTCATTTTTGTATACAAATATTCCGTTTTTTGTCTCTGCCATTGTGTTTTCCTTACTTCTTTTCATGTATAATATAACATTTCATATTCCCGCCTGCAAAAATTACTTGCATCTGTTGAATTATATCTTGATAATATCCGTACCATACACATCACCTCCGATATTTTTAATGGCACAAAAAAATCTGCTCCGGGCCGAAAGCAGATTACATATTTCTGAGAATTACAATATACTCCCGGATTCATATTTACTTCATTCGCAGCAGATCGTTATCGCCCGGTGAGTAATTTCTGACCCCTTTGCCGATTCTCTTTCTCTCGTCCAAAACCGATAAATCATTTCAGATGAACGATCCATTCATCGTCTTCAATAGTATACTGAAATTCATTTATGTCCGGATCATTCAGCACTTTCATGAGATCATGGAAATCTTCAACAACATTCACTTTGGAAAGGTTATCAATATCTATCCACTCCATCTCACCTTCATCAGAAGAAACAACAGTCCCGCTGAATTCCGTTGCTTTAAAAAGCAATACGATATACCGGCCATCCGTTATCGGGAACTGTTTGATCCCCACAAGTTTGGGGTTGGTGATATTTAACCCGGTTTCTTCTTTCATTTCTCTGACTACGGCATCAACAAAAGATTCTCCGGCCTCAACATGACCTCCCGGAAAAGTATATCCTTTCCAATCCTCTTTAACCCTGTTTTGCAACAGTATTTTGTTTCCATCTTGTATAAGGCACAAGACTGTCATTTCTACATTTTCAGTTCTATGTCCCATGATGCTCATTCACTTTCTTTGTTCATTGTATTGTCAAATATTACAGCTCAAGTGTATAAATGCTGTCCTTTCTCGTCAAAATACCCTCAGATATCATGTCTCTTCTGATGGTGCAGAAATCATCGTTATAGTCCGCAATAATAAGGTTGATCTCTTTCTCAGTATATTTCCTGCCTTTCTCAAAGGACTTGGCAATTTCTTCGAGGACGATCCTCTCCTTCTTCCTCTGGCCGGGAATGGACTTAAGCTTCCCGTATTCAAAGAAAGCATCGATTACCTTTTTCCTGTAAGCATCGTCTCTTTCTTTCTGCAGCTCGCTTTCGGATGTTTTCTCCCGTAAAATATCCACTATATTTATGCTGAATAGGTCCTTGTTAATGGAGTACATGGTGTAGTACTGGTCCTTGTAGGACTTAACCGCACCGGCATCCTCAAGCTTCTTTAAGTGAAAAGAAACCGTCGCCGATGTAAGCTCAAGCCTCTCCGCCAGACGCTCGACATACATGTCCTCAACCATCAGGGACTTAAGAATGGACAGTCTGGATCTGTCCGCGAGACATTTAAAAAAAGCTATTGTTTCCTGATCCGTCATACACACCTCCGCAGTTAAAACAACTCGTTAAATTTGTCAGTAATAGCGTCAGCTATTTTGACTTTGGCCTCTTCAATCATAATCTTTTCCGCATCATTATGTTCTTTTGCCTTAGAAAGAGACTGACGCCACTGAGCCGGAACGTTCTCGGAATAACTCTTAAAGATTGTCACAAATTTCTGCTCGTTACCGTCGGACATCTTAACCGCCGCATCTAAAAGCGATACAAAAACATCATGAATATTCAGTGCTGCACGAAAGGGTCTCGCATCATCATCTCTGCCGTCTGCCACAAGGGTATCGATGCGGGTCCGGGTCTCTTCTTTTGATCCGGCTATAAAGTCTTTTATTTGTTTTATCTTGTCATTCATTGTATATGATCCTCCAATGTCAGCCGGTTATCTCACCTGCATTTACATTTTACCGATAACATTTTGATTTATGTCTATTCTTCGTTTTAATTTATTTAGATGTCCATCTATTTAAAATTTATACACTCATCGAATTACTTTGTCAATATCTATTTTGATAATTATCTAATTAATTTCTTCTGCGCATTAAAAATGACAGTTACAAGATTGCTCTCATAGCTGTCATTTCCCGGTATATATTTACCTGAAAGTCATTGCCTTAAGTAATCAATGATCCCTTGGATGATCTCCGGGTTCGGATATCCTTTACCGTCATTACCTTTCATACCGTAAAGCATCGCATAGGCAAAGTTATCCGCCATACACTCCTCCGGATCGGTTACATAACCGGTATTTGTTCCAAAAACCTCATCAAAGTTTGATGCCTGTTCAGCGGTATAATAAATATCCGTTCCGTCAACAGGAACTAAAGCTGTAGCATCGTTGGACATAAAGCCCGATTGCGCCTCGGCATAACTCTTTGTTGTGATGTAGGCCGTATAACAGTCGATCGGTTCTCCGTCTATCAGAAAAGTCGCATAGGAATTGTGATGCTCCACATCAGGATTACTGATATATCTCTCAAGCACACACGGAGGAAGTTCATACTCCGTATCCGTAACGGTAAAGTGAATGAGTGAATACATATCGGCTCGAAACTGAGGATTACTCCTTGTCAGGCAGTGAAACAGCTCATGGTATAACAGCTTGTCCATATATTCACTAAATCCGGGAATGATATCCATAAGAGCATATATCGTAACCAGATCACCACTCAAATATATCTGTGTACCATGAGTATAGCCGCTTGCGCCCGATTCAAGTTCCATATCGGCTTTTATGAATACGATCTTTTCTAATTCAGGGAGGTCGTACCCCTTCAGTTTCATATGTAATGCCATTCTGGCAAGGCGACTGTTCAGATACCATTTATCAATAAACTTAAAATCACCGACGCTCTCCCGGGAGGCCTCCAGGAATTCCTCCTTTGTCGCACCGCTTTTTTGCATACGATAGTCAAGATCATTCTGCGTCATATTGTCATAGTATTCCGTATTTGAAAGCATGATCTCCCTGCCTTCCTGCGCAGATGCAAAACGATGCGGGATCATATGTGAAAAGATCAATGTGATACAGAGATTTATCATGCCCCAGGCCACGATCAGACCCAATATGATAAGTAATGCTCTTCTTCTC
>JAGCXJ010000293.1 GCA_017961385.1 Lachnospiraceae bacterium | reverse complement strand
GGATTATGTAATAAAACCGCGTTCCGCGGGATACAGATCGCTGCATATAACCTTCTATGACAACCTTACCAGATGCTACACCGAGGTGCAGTTAAGAACCAAGGATATGGATGATTATGCGGAGATCGGAGATGCAAATCATTTCGGATATGAGAAAAGCCAGGAAGTGAACAGGACAAGAAGGGATATAATCCGTCCGGGCGAGTGCAGATACTTTGACGATGCATACGAAAGACTGATAAAACTTCTAGAACTCGATCTTTCCGCGCTTGACGTAAATATGTTCAGGGCATTTAACAACCAGCTCATAAATGACGGATGCGGACTGTTCAGAGGCAGACAGATCCTGCCCTTTGAGCATCTGTCGAGATTTCAGAATGATATAAACATGTGAAAGGAGACATTATGGCAGCGTTTGACAGGATTAAATGCGGTATAGAGGAAATGGATGAGGCCCTTGATAACATTAGACTGGGTGACAACGTGGTCTTTCGAGTATCTGATCTTAATGAGTTTAGATATTTCTGCGAGCCCTATATCAAACAGGCCATCGCAGACAGGCGAAATATAATCTATTTAAGATTTGCAAGCCATGAGCCACTTGTTGAGGACTGCCCGGAGGTAAAGAGGATAAATGTGACTCTTTCTCACAGGTTTGAAAACTTTACCGTTGATATTCACAACATCATCGAAAAGGAAGGAAAAGACGCCTTTTATGTATTTGACTGTCTTTCAGAGCTTCAGACCGCATGGGCGACGGATCTTATGATGGGCAACTTCTTCAGAGTCACTTGCCCTTTCCTTTTTATACTGGATACCGTTGCATATTTTCCCATCATAAGAGGAAAGCACTCCGTTCAGGCAATAAACAAGATACTGAGTACGACTCAGCTTTTCTTTGATGTATACTCCGATAACAAAAATACATATGTAAGACCCGAGAAGGTCTGGAACAGAAACTTGGATACGATGTTTCTGCCCCATACATATGATCCGGCAAACGGTCAGTTCAGGCCCATCCTTGACGGTGTCATCTCAAGCAGGTTCTATCAGACACTCGCAAAGGCCCAGAGATCGGCACAGGAGCAGTACAGCGATTCATGGGACAGATTCTTTAACAGAGTAAAGATATTAAACGAAAACGGCATCGAGATAACTGATTACTGTTCGAGAATGTGCGACATAATGATGACAAGAGATGACAGGATGAGACAGATGGTTAAGAAGCACTTTACCCCCGAGGACTATTTTGAAGTAAGGGATCACATGATAGGAACGGGAATGATAGGCGGAAAGGCATGCGGCATGCTGCTCGCAAGAGCCATCATCAGAAACAGTGAACCTGATATCGATGAGATCTTGGAGCCTCATGATTCCTTCTATGTGGGATCCGATCTTTACTATACATATATCGTTGACAACAGCCTTTGGGATATGAGGATCAGACAGAGGACAAAGGAAGGCTACTTTGAACTTGCGGATGAATTTGCCAAAAAGATTATGGACGGCAGCTTCTCTGCAGCTATGAGAGATCAGTTCTTAAGGATAATAGAATACTACGGTCAGGATCCATATATCATAAGATCGAGCAGCATACTCGAGGACGGCTTTGGAAATGCATTTGCGGGAAAGTATGAATCTGTATTCTGTGTGAACAGGGGAAGCATAGAGGAAAGACTTGATGAGTTTGAAAATGCCATAAAGATAGTCTATGCGAGCTCCATGAGCCTTTCTGCGCTCGATTACAGAAAAAGAAGAGGCCTTGATGAGAGAGACGAGCAGATGGCGCTTCTCATCCAGAGAGTATCGGGATCATATTACGGAAGCAACTACATGCCGTGCGCAGCGGGCGTAGGCTATTCATACAGTCCCTACAGGATAATGAAGGACAGCGATCCGAATGCCGGGATGCTCAGACTGGTCATGGGACTTGGCACATCAGCGGTAGACAGGACCGAAGGATCCTATCCGAGGATAGTAAACCTTGATATGCCGCAGAAGACATCCTATTCATCATCTGCCGACAAGCACAGGTTCTCGCAGGGCAAGGCAGAGGTCATAGACATGAATGAAAAAATGCTCAAAAAGCTCCCTCTTGAAAGGATGCAGGATGACATACCTGCCTACCTTGACAGGATACTTCTTGAACATGACTATGATGCCGAGAGCAGACTAAGAGAGATGGGACAGAAGCGTGAAGTCAAGTTCATCTCATGCAAGGGCCTTGTAGAAAATAAAACTCTGATGGAGCAGATGAGAAGGCTGCTTAGCTGCATTCAGAAAGAGTATGAATATCCCGTTTATACGGAATTTACGATAAATATCTCGCAAAACGGTGAATACTCCGTGGATCTTTTGCAGTGCAGACCTCTTCAGGTATTAAAGACAGGAAGCGGCAGCGTGATACCTGATAACATCAGTGAAAAGAACATACTTTTAGAGAGCAGGGGCGCATCCATGGGAATGTGCAGGACAACCTTACTTGATATCATCGTATATGTGGATGCTGTAAAGTATTACAGCATGCCGTACAGGCAAAAGGACCTTGTCGCAAAGCTTATCGGAAAGATAAACTGGCATTACAGGGATCTTGACAAGCATATGATGCTGATAGTCCCCGGAAGAGTCGGAACTTCTTCTCCCGAGCTGGGCGTGCCGACAGCATTTTCTGATATAAGCGCCTACGAGATCATATGCGAGACAGAAGAGACCCGTGCAGGCTATAATCCGGAACTTAGCTACGGCAGCCATATCTTCCAGGATCTTGTTGAAGCAAGGATACTCTATACCGCAGTATTCAATAATGAAAAGACCATACACTTTGAACCTGATAGGCTTACCAACTCAAAGGATATCGTAAATGAATTCGATCAGTCGGAGGATCTTTGGGGCATAGTTCATGTTTATGATGTCAGTGACAGAAAATGCGAGGTTTATAATGATATAGCAAACGAGCATCTTCTTGTAACGTGCTAAGATTTGGTTGCTTATCCACCAAAAAAGACTATAATCTTATATAAGAGAAGACCATAGAAAAACCCGATTGAAGGTGGAGGGAACATATGGTAAGGGATGAGCAGACTGGTGGACTTAACAGACTCGGAAGGCAGCTATTCTTCTACATACTGCTTGTTGTTATAAACATTGCATTAAACAGGCTCGTTACAAGGCTTGGACTTCCGCTTTATATAGATAATGTCGGCACGCTTCTTGCCGCATCTCTCGGCGGATATCTTCCGGGCATATTTGTGGGCTATGCCACAAACATAATAAACGCTACGGCCGATCCGACCAATGCCTACTATGCGGGCATCAGTGTCCTGATCGCTGTGAGCGGTGCTTTTCTTGCAAAAAGAGGGGCCAAGGAAAATCTTTTAAAGGCTCTTCTTTGCATACCTGTGTTTGCATTTATCGGAGGCTTTCTGGGCTCCATTTTAACATATCTTATGTACGGCTTCGGGATGGGAGAGGGCGTATCGGCTCCCTTTGCGATAAAGCTGCTCGAAAAGGGATCATTAAATGTATTCTGGGCTCAGATGATCTCTGACGTATCTATTGATCTTGTCGATAAAGCGATCACTGTATTAATAGTATTCATTATAATAAAGCTGATACCTCAAAAGCAGCGCAACTTCCTTGAGATGACCGACTGGAAGCAGAAGCCGTTCAGCGGAGAAGAAAGAAAGGCATCGATAAAGAATGCCACAAGAAAACTCAGACTGCGCTACAAGCTCATAATAATAATCGGTACGGTAATGACCATCATAGCCTTTGTCACGGCTGCGATAAGCTATATCCTCTATCAGAGATTTGCCATAGAGCAGTTTACGCATACAGGAAACAGCATCGCATGCTTTGCAGCCAGCGAGATAGACGGCGATAAGGTAAATGAGTACCTTGAGACCGGAATAAAAGACGAGGATTACTATGAAACGGAGAAGGCCCTGATAGCCTTAAGGGCAACCAATCCCTATGTCGAATATCTGTATGTATATCAGATAAGAGAAGACGGCTGTCACGTGGTATTTGATCTTGATACCGAGGAGATGGAGGCATCAGAGCTTGGAGATGTAGTCGAGTTTGATGATTCGTTCCATGATCTATTGCCGGATCTTTTAGCGGGAAATACGATAGATCCTATAATAACAGATGATACATACGGGTGGCTTTTGACCGACTACGAGCCTATATATGACAGCAGCAAGAAATGTGTCGCCTATGCATGTACCGATATAAACATGAGGGATGTAAGATTAAACGGGATTAGCTTTTTGACAAAGATACTCTCGCTGTTTATCGGATTTTTCATCTTCATTTTAGCTCTGTGTCTGTGGCTTTCAAGATATCATCTTACCTATCCTATAGATGCGATGACATTTGCTGCAAGAAAGTTTGCATATAACAGCGAACAGGACAGAGAAGCAAGTGTAGAGATGCTAAACTCACTGGATATATCGACCGGAGACGAGATAGAAAACCTTTACGAGTCACTCTCAAAGACTATAAGCGAGACTGTCGGATATATCGATGAAGTCCAGAAAAAGGGCGAGCAGATCGCACATATGCAGAACGGGCTCATATATATAATGGCGGATCTAGTCGAGAGCAGAGACAAGAATACCGGAGATCACGTTAAAAAGACTGCGGCGTATGTTAAGCTCATAATGGATCTTTTAAAGGAGCAGGGTCTTTACAGCGAGTATCTTACGGATGAGTTTTATTATGATGTTTACAATTCGGCGCCTCTTCATGATGTCGGAAAGATAAAGGTAAGCGATGTCATATTAAACAAGCCCGGCAAGCTCACCGATGAAGAGTTTGCGATAATGAAAAGCCATGCGAGCGCAGGCGGAAAGGTCATAGAAAGGGCAATGGAGCTTTCCGGCGACAGCGCATTCTTGGAGGAAGCATTACAGATCGCTACCCACCATCATGAAAAATGGGACGGAAGCGGATATCCTGAAGGACTTAAGGGAGAAGAGATACCGCTCTCTGCAAGGATAATGGCAGTATCCGATGTATTTGACGCACTTGTTTCTGCAAGGAGCTACAAGAAGCCTTTTACTTTTGAAGAAGCGATGAACATAATAAGGGAAGGCGCCGGAAAGCATTTTGATCCGGTGATCGCAAAAGTATTCATAGATAATCCTGACAGGGTAAGAGCAATAACTGAGGAACATCAAAGAACAATAGGCTAGGAGGTATCTTGAAGACTATCAACACCAAGATCATGGCATGCATAATCGGATGTTCACTTATAACGGCTCTTATAGTGGGAGCACTGTCAATAAAGAGCACGATGAGGATCACTGAATCCGAAGCAGTCGAAAACATGAACGTAAGAGGCGATTCCGTAGCAAACGAGATGGATGCGACGATAACAAGGATCGAGACGAGCGTTAACATACTTGCCGATGTTGTTGTCGACAAGCTCGATGAGGACGCATTCTTTTCCGACAAAAACTATGCGGACGGATTTACAGAGAGCATACTCGATGAAGTATTCAAGTTTTCCGAGAGGACAGAGGGAGCTATAACAAGCTATATAAGATACAATCCCGAGTATTCAAATCCTACTTCAGGCTGCTTTCTGACAAGAGACAGCCTTTCAGATCCCTTTACGGCTGTCACGCCTACAGACTTTACTATGTATGAGCCGACAGACCTTGAACATGTGGGATGGTACTACATACCTGTAGGAAACGGAGCTCCCATATGGATGGATCCGTATTTAAACAGCAACATCAATGTATATATGATAAGCTATGTTGTTCCGATATACAGCGCAGACGGCACATCCATCGGTATAGTGGGCATGGATATAGCAGTAACGCAGCTTACGGATCTGGTAGATGCTGTAAGCCTGTTTGACAGCGGATATGCCTTCCTTGCAAAGGCTGACGGAGAGATACTCCATCACAAGTCTATCGAAACCGGCCAGAAGCTCATCGATCAGGATGCGACTCTTGCTGATGCCGCTAAATATCTTGAGAGTGACAGCAATGCATCGGATGCCTATGAATACAGCTATGAGGGAGCCAAGAAGCTGTTTGTATACAACACTCTTCATAACGGCATGAAGCTGATCTTAACGGCACCCCAAAAAGAGATATATGCACAGACCTACTCTCTGCTTTACACGATCATAGGCATAGTCATATTTGCACTTTTAATAAGCGCGGTCATCGGATTCTTTGTGAGCAACGGTCTTGTAAATCCCATAAAGACACTGACAGGCGTCATAAACAGGACTGCAAGGCTTGACCTTTCAAAGACGGAAGGCGGCGATGACCCTATAAGCCATAGGGATGAGATAGGAAAGATGGCTGGCGAAGTCCAGGTCATGAGAGCATCATTCAGGGCAATGGTGGATTCGCTAAACGATGTGGAGACGACCATAAACGGCGCTATCGAAGATCTTGACGGCATCATGAAGGAAAACAATCAGAAGACCGATGAGAACAGCGATGCTACCCAGGAGCTGGCAGCAGGAATGCAGCAGGCCAGTGCAAATACCCAGCAGATAGTAAGCAACGTCGGCGAAGTAAAGAGCCAGACGATGGAGATATACGATCTGGCCGTTCAGAGCGAGTCCGAATCAAAGAACATCCTTGCAAGAGCAGACGACATGCAGTCAAGGAGCAATGATTCGAGCGACAAGACCCACCGCATGTATGAACTCATGAAGGAAAAGAGCAGAGAAGCCGTTGAAAGAAGCCAGGCTGTTTCAAAGATACATGAGCTCACAGACGATATAAAGAACATATCTTCACAGACAAACCTTCTTGCACTCAATGCAAATATAGAGGCTGCAAGAGCAGGAGATGCCGGAAGAGGATTTGCAGTAGTTGAGGGAGAGATAGGATCCCTTGCTTCTGAGACATTAAATACTGTCGACAACATCGGCCGCAT
>JAGCXJ010000292.1 GCA_017961385.1 Lachnospiraceae bacterium | reverse complement strand
TAAGCCACTGGTGACTCGGATGCTTTGAGGCGATGATAACGTTAACGTAGTTCTTGCTCCTGATACAGTGATCGAAGCATGAGAGCAGACAGTTTGCATCCGGAGGAAGGTACATACGTACAACGTCTGCCTTCTTGTTAGCTATATGATCGAGGAAACCGGGATCCTGATGTGTGAATCCGTTGTGGTCCTGCTGCCATACATTTGATGTAAGTATAAGGTTAAGAGAAGCTATCTCCTCTCTCCAGTAGAGATCGTTGCATACCTTGAGCCATTTAGCATGCTGTGCACACATTGAATCTACAACACGGATGAATGCCTCATAGCTTGCAAAGAATCCGTGACGGCCTGTCAGAAGGTATCCCTCAAGCCATCCTTCGCACATATGCTCTGAAAGGTATGAATCCATGATCCTTCCGTCTAAGGCAAGATCCTCATCAGCCTCGTGATACTGGCCGTTCCAGTCACGCTTTGTCTCTTCGAATACCTTGTAGAGACGGTTGGACATTGTCTCATCGGGACCGAAGATACGGAAGTTCTTTGAATCTCTGTTTAACTTGAATATATCTCGTACAAATCCGCCGAGCTCTATCATATCCTGCTTCTCAACAGATCCGGGTGAGGGAACCTCTACCGCATAATCCCTGAAATCAGGAAGGCGAAGATCACGTAATAACTTTCCGCCGTTTGCATGAGGATTAGCAGATATCCTTCTGTCTCCCTTGGGAGCTATATAGCGGTACTTTTCAAGGAGCTGACCTTCTTCATCAAAGAGTTCTTCAGGCTTGTAGCTTAAGAGCCACTCTTTAAGAAGCTCTACATGCTCGGGCTTTTCCATCGTGATCGGAACCTGATGCGCACGGAATGAACCCTCGACCCTCAAACCGTCGACAAACTTGGGACCTGTCCATCCCTTGGGAGTGCGAAGAACGATCATCGGCCAGAACGGACGCTCTGTGTTTCCTTCTTCTCTGGCTGCCTTCTGAATAGCCTTGATCTGCTCGATACATGAATCAACAGCCTCAGCCATTTCCTTATGCATCGTCATCGGATCGTCACCTTCAACAAAGATGGGCTTCCATCCGTAGCCGTGGAAGAGGCTTGCTACCTCCTCATGTGTTATATGAGAGAGCACCGTAGGGTTGCTTATCTTGTATTCGTTAAGGTGTAATATAGGCAAAACGGCACCGTCGTTTGCGGCATTGATGAACTTGTTTGAATGCCATGCAGTCGCAAGAGGACCTGTTTCAGCCTCTCCGTCACCGACTATTACTGTTGCTATAAGGTCGGGATTGTCAAATACAGCACCGAAAGCATGTGCTATTGAATATCCGAGCTCGCCGCCCTCGTTGATAGAACCGGGTGTCTCAGGTGCTACGTGGCTTGAGATGCCGCCCGGGAATGAAAACTGCTTGTTTAGCTTCTTAAGAACTTCAAGATCTCTGCTGATGTTGGGATAGACCTCGCTGTAGTATCCCTCAAGATATGAGTTTGCCACGAAGAAGTTTCCGCCGTGACCGGGTCCTGATATAAGGATCATATCAAGATCATACTTGTTTATCGCACGGTTCATGTGCGCATACACAAAGTTCTGACCGGGAACAGTTCCCCAGTGACCAACGATCTTCTTTTTGATCTGGTCTCTTGTCAGAGGTTCTCTGAGCATAGGATTGTCAAGAAGATACAGCTGAGTTGCAGCGATATAGTTGGCTGCGCGCCAGTATGCATTCAGATCTGACAGATACTGCTCGGTTGAAAAAAAATCATTTGCCATAGTTTTATCTCCTCTAGTTTTTTCCGTGAGATAGTATACGTCATCGGGCACACAATTTTAATATCTCAAAAGGAAAATTTCACATATTCTTTTGATCATTTTTGTGCAATTTAGCCTAACGACTGTTTACAGATAAGTGTATATGTCTTCCATATCCTCTGCGATGTATTTAGCTCCCGCTTTTTCTAGCGATTCTCTCGTACCAAAGCCGTATAACACTCCGATACAGTCGATTCCGACCATTGCGGCTCCTTCAACATCAAAGTGTGTATCTCCTACAAGAACGACTCTTGATCTGTCAGGATCGCCAAATCTTCTTAGCGCCTCCTCAATGACCTCACACTTGTCTCCTCTGACTCCGTCAAGCGTTGCTCCGCTTATCACGTCAAAGTACTCGATCAGTCCGAACTTCTCAAGTATCTGCCTTGAGAACTTCTCAGGCTTTGATGTAGCGACAGCTATCTTTCTACCACTCTCCTTTACCTTCTTAAGAAGCTTATCGATGCCCTCGTATGCCTGGTTTTCAAAGAGTCCTGTCTTGCCGTAGTATTCTCTGTATATCTTTACGGCCTTTGCACAGTCCTCTTCATTAAATCCATAAAATGTCGTAAACGAATATTTAAGAGGCGGTCCGATAAACTTATGCAGATTTTCACGCTCCTCTTCAATGCCCATTTCTCTTAAGGCGATCTGTATTCCCTTTGTTATGCCTTCGCTTGAATCGGATATGGTTCCGTCAAGATCGAACAATACGTAATCGTACATCTAGCTGTTTCTCCTGTGCCATCTTGCGAGTAGTTTTATGATACAAAAGCCGATCATGGTACCGGCTGCATTTAACAGAACATCATCTATCTGAGCCTTTCCTCTCATGGTCATGTACTGCAGCACTTCTATACTGATGCTCGAGAGTATTCCTCCGATAAGGCACCAGTACCATTTTTGACAGTATACGGATAAGATCGGGATTATCATGCCGTAGGGAATGAACATCAGGATATTTTCAACCTGATATGCCAAAAGACGTGCATTGCCGATAGGAGTCGAAAACGGTATAAGAGAAAGCTGTCTGCCAAATATCGGCTTTCTGCAAAGAAACGCTATTCCGAGTACCATATATCCGTAAACGATCCATAAGAAGAACGCGGTAGTCTTTACAATGATGCGTCTCTCGCTCATTTCATCCTTTTCAAGACGCTTAAACGCATTCAATAAGGCGAGCATCACAAATGCGCAGATAAGTCCCAACGCGATGCTCTTTAAAAAGTAACTATCCATGTAGTTACTTATATCACTGAATATTATCTCTAACATCTATAAATCCTGAAGCCGTCAGATCTTGTGCTTTCCCGAAAAAGCATCCGACAGACCAATCTCTTTCTTATTTATTATCTTTACAATGTTTGTCCTGTGCTTAAATATAATGACTGCACTGGCGATCACAAGTATGAGAACGTAGTATATATTTTCGAAAGCGAACCATAAATATATCGGGAAAAGACTCACTACGGTCAGTGTCCCGAGAACGATGTAGTCAGATTCGAACATGACTACCAAAAAGATAAAGCCGATGATCAGAAACGCATTGAGGCTAATACCGAGCATGGCTCCCATATATGTCGCAAATCCTTTGCCTCCCTTAAACTTAAGATAAAAAGGGAATATGTGTCCCAGAATGACAGATGTCGCAACGATATAGGGCATGAATTCATACTGAGAAAACGCGATCTTTGCTATAGTGACAGGGATATATGCTTTGAGTATATCAAGAACAGCTACCAGCACGCCCCATTTGGCTCCGATGAGTATAACGGTGTTGGATGCCCCGAGGTTACCGGTACCGTGTGAACGAATGTCTTTATTCTTACACCATGATATAAATAACGCCGGGCTCAATCCCCCGACGAGATATGCGATCAAAGCACCTGCGATATATACGTACATACATAGCTCCGCTTGTCAAACTTATTTATATGTATAAGAATAACTTGTTTAACAAAAATTATCAACTATATGATAAACTGATATATAGTAAATTTGTTAACGGAAGGTTAGAGCAAATGAAGATTCATTACAAGTACAAGACTATCATGGTCGGTTTCGCATTCATGTCGATCATGGCTTTCTGGCAGATGTATGATAACATCATTCCACTGATCCTTAAAAACAGCTTTTCTTTAAATGAAGTGCTCATCGGCGCGATCATGGCGATCGACAATATACTTGCACTTTTTCTTCTTCCCCTGTTCGGGACTCTCTCAGACAGGCTGCATACTCCGATAGGAAAGCGTATGCCTTTCATACTTGCAGGAACCGTTCTTACCAATATCGCACTGTTTTTCATGCCTATGGCAGACAATTCGCGTAACCTTGTGATGTTCATGGTAATGACCGCACTTGTGCTTCTATTCATGTCGATATTCAGATCCCCCGCAGTTGCTCTCATGCCCGATATAACTCCCAAGCCTTTAAGGAGCAAGGCAAATGCCATAATCAATCTGATGGGGACTGTCGGTGCTATCTTTGCTCTTGCGATGATAAGCGTACTGGTATCTGAAGGAGATACTCCCGACTACCAGCCTTTATTTATCTCGATAATCATTTTCATGCTTCTTACCACATCAGTACTTGCACTTGTAGTAAAGGAAAACAGATGGACTGAAGAGGCGCATAAGATCAATATCGAGCTTGGCGAGGAGGATGATGATAAAGCTTCAGATCTGTCAAGGTCAGGTGAAAATGAACACAGGCTTCCTCCCGACAAGAAAAAAAGCCTTATATATATGCTGTTATCCGTAGCGCTCTGGTACATGGCATACAACGCGGTAACGACAGCATTTTCAAGATATGCCACATCGATATGGGGTACAAGCGGCGGCTCATATGCAAACTACCTTATGATAGCTACCGTCGTTGCGATAATAAGCTATATCCCGATCGGTATCCTCTCAGGCATCTACGGAAGAAAGAAAGTCATCATTGCAGGTGTCATAGGACTGATGATCGGTTTCGGCGGATGCTTCTTTGCCGCAAAGGCAGGCATATTCATAACGATCATGTTCATAATAGTCGGTATTTCATGGGCGGCGATCAATGTCAATTCCTTCCCCATGGTAGTCGATATAGCAAGTGACGGCGATATAGGCAAGTTCACCGGTTACTACTATACATTCGCCATGGCGGCCCAGGTTCTTACCCCGATCCTTTCCGGAGCGTTCCTGCAGTATGTATCATACAAGACTCTGTTCCCATATGCCGTCATCTTCTCGGCACTCGCACTTTTTACCATGTTTAAGGTAAAACACGGAGATACGCTCCCTGTGGCAAAGAAATCGATGCTCGAGCATCTTGATATCGAAGACTAGAAAACATAAAAGCCGGAAAACTTTCCGGCTTTTGTTTTTGTCCTTATACTAGCTTTTTAAAATACGGCGTGCAGTCAAGTGTTGCAAAGTAGTCCTTTGGCTCTTCGGCACGTCTGATCATCTCAACGCTGCCGTCTTCCTTAAGAAGAAGCTCTGCACTCTTTAGCTTTCCGTTATAGTTATATCCCATTGAATAACCGTGTGCGCCTGTATCGTGTATCACAATGTAATCACCGATATCGATCTTTGGCAGCATCCTGTCTATCGCGAACTTGTCATTGTTCTCGCATAAGGATCCGACTACATCATACATATGATCGCAGGGCTCATTTTCCTTTCCAAGGACCGTTATGTGATGGTATGCTCCGTACATAGCTGGTCTCATCAGGTTTACGGCACATGCATCCACACCGATGTATTCCTTGTGCGTATGTTTCTCATGTATTGCGGTGGTCACAAGTTCTCCATACGGGCCTGTCATGAATCTTCCCGATTCAGTAAAGATGGAAACATCATCCATGCCCTGCGGAACAAGGATCTGTTCGTATACCTTTCTTACACCTTCACCTATTATCCTTATGTCATTTGGTGTCTGATCCGGTCTGTATGCTATACCTATACCGCCTGAAAGATTGATGAACGATATATGTATGCCTGTCTTGTTCTTGACATCGACAGCCAGCTCAAAAAGCTGTTTTGCAAGCTGCGGATAGTAATCATTTGTTACGGTATTGCTTGCAAGGAATGCATGTATGCCAAGATTCTTGACACCTTTCTGCATAAGCAGCGTTACACCTTCATAGACCTGCTCAGTCGTAAATCCGTACTTTGCATCTCCGGGGTTATCCATGATGCCGTTGCTGAGTGTGATGG
>JAGCXJ010000291.1 GCA_017961385.1 Lachnospiraceae bacterium | reverse complement strand
TAATGACTTTTTCAAGTTCTGACGCTTCTGAAGGATGCAAGAGGATAGCATATGTCGGTAACACACATAACTATGAAGACGGCGTTGACCTGACCAAGGCATTGTGTGAAAAGCTGGGATACAAGGGCAAGGTAGCGATCCTGGTGGGAAGTGTCGGAGCTCCCTGTCATGAAGACAGAGCAAGAGGAGCAAAGGATACGATCGCTCAATACCCTGATATGGAAATAGTAGCTACGGAGTATGATATGGACTCTGTTGATCTTGCATATGACCTGACTATGAATATCCTTAAGGAAAATCCTGATCTTGACGGGATCATCTGCTGCAACATGAGCAATCCTGTTGGAGCAGCCAGAGCGGTTACCGAAACAGGCAGCAGTACAGTCATAGTTGGCATGGATCATGACCAAGAAGCATTGCATTATCTCAAAGACGGAGTTATCTATTGCCTTGGAGTACAGGACTGCTATTCGATCGGATTTGATACGATCCAGACTGCTGTAAAGATTGCAGACGGCAACAAGCCCGGTGATCTGTTTAAGGAAAAGACGGATGAGATAACAACGGTAATATATCAGGAAGACGCAGCTATAATGCTTGAGCTGCTGTATGGTGATGACTGATGAAAACATTGATAACCAAAAAGAATTTCATACTGACAGCTGTTGTAGGAAGCATCATTCTGATGGCCATGATCATCTCAAATGCGATCCTGTCTTCCAGACAGACCGTTTCAGCTACGAATGAAGCTGTTTCTGAGGTAAGCTCATTTTATCTTGAAGCAATGGCGGATCGCCGGTCAAAAACGATCACGAATCTGATAAACAGCAACTTTGATCATATGGAAAAAGCTGTGGCATACATCAATGCTGAGAAAATCGGATCGGAAGAAGAACTGCGTGCACATCTAGGAAATATAAAAGCATTATTGTCACTTGATCGCTTTGCTCTTGTAGATGACGACAAGATCGTACATACACAATATACCACCTACACGGGCGGCAGCCGTCACGCTTTTCTTTCAGATGAAAAAATGGATGAAAAGAGCGTCAGCACGGTTTCGATATACGGCTCTTCAAAACAGCTGTGTCTGGCAGCTCCCACGCCGGATCTTAAGATAGCAGGCAAGAGGTATAAAGCGAGCTTTGTACAGATAGATGTCGGAGATATAGTAGATCTGCTCGCTTTTGAAGATGAAGGCAGAACGTATTTCGGACTGTACAGCAAAAACGGAGAAAACATTTCGGGTACCGAACTTGGACCGTATGTTTCAAGACATAATCTTTTTACTGCAATAAAAGATGTTATCGACGAAAAGACCTTGAATGAAAACCGTGACAATTTTTCAAATGCAGTGGAAGGAAGCATAACCTATACAGCAAACGGAACCGAAGAGACTTTAGTCTATGTTCCCGTAGAGGAAACGGACTGGATGATGGTGGTTCTTATCCGCGAGAGTGTTATACAGGACAGAATACGCAGCATCAGTGAGAGAAGTCTTTCAACTAGCAAAAGACAGATAGCCTTCACGATGATCTTTTCCGGCCTGTTCTTCCTTGTTCTGTTATTTATGCTGAAAGCACTGTCTAAAAAGGATCTTGAAGCAGAAAAGGAGAATTCCAACAACTTTAAAAACATGGCCAATACCGATTCATTGACAGGTGTCAGAAATAAACACGCATACTCAGAAGCTGAAGCATTCCTGAACCAGAAGATCAGACAGAATGAAATCGATAAGTTAGCAGTGGTAGTATGTGATATAAACGGACTAAAGATCGTCAATGACACCTTGGGACATGCTGCGGGAGACAAGCTTATCAAAGATGCATGTTCGCTTATATGTGAGCATTTTACTCACGGAGCTGTCTACAGGATAGGCGGAGATGAGTTCGTAGTCATTCTCCGGGAGAAAGGCTTCGATACGATGTTGGAAGTTATAAATGATATAAATACTGTCATAGAGGAGAACATCAAAAAGAAAGAAGTAGTTATCGCAATCGGTCATTCTGAACTTACAAAACAGGATCAGCTTGTTCATGATGTATTTGAGAGAGCTGACCAGATGATGTATCAGCGCAAACAGGAACTTAAACAGATGGGGGCGCCGACTAGATTACAATAGCAGTTTTGATATTTAACCAAAGCATGAAAAAGATTCTGATTATATTTGTCAATATCATAATTATGGCTTCCATACTGACATTTGTTGTTTTCTACTCCAGATATACAAACCATGAGGCCTACCAGAGGCAGATAGAGCACTTTGAGAATACAACGGTTACCATGGAAAAGGTAACGGAGAATTATCTGGAAGGTGAGCAGAACATATGCGATGTATGGGCACACTATATAAACAACAAAAACATGAGTATGCAAGAGGCGATAGAGTATATCCGTGTATCACATGTGCTTACTGACGCTTCGGCACATCTGATCTCTACGGAAACACTTACCGGTCTTTCTACGCGTCCGAAACAGGGAACAGTCGATGAATATGATGTTTCATATAAACGGTTGGACATCTTGAATGATGTGAATTGGATTGATGAGATAGGAAAGTCAATCAACATTACCCGTGCTTATACCAATCCGATGAATGGCGAGCAGTCATTGGCTTTCTGCAATATGGTCACTTTGTGTGATACGGAAAGTAAGACATCTAAGAATGCGGTTCTTTTGAGAGTGATCCCGATCTCGGTACTTGAACAAAAATGGGTCTTTCCGCAATCAGAGTTTGCCAACGCCGAGCTGTCAATGATCGATTCTGACGGTGATTACATCCTCAAGGGATACAGTTTTAAAAACGCCAGCTTTTTTGAATTTTACAATTCCTATAATACAACGGACCCCAAAACGACGAAACAATTGTTTGAAAG
>JAGCXJ010000290.1 GCA_017961385.1 Lachnospiraceae bacterium | reverse complement strand
CATGAGCTCATTGGCCTTCTTTGTAGCGGCATAAAGACTCACGGGTCTGTCCACCTTGTCATCCGTACTGAACGGTATCTTGTCATTGCCTCCGTAAACAGAACTTGATGATGCATACACAAGATGCGTCACAGGAAAATGCCTGCAGCACTCAAGTATGTTTGCAAATCCTACCAGATTCGAATTTATATAGGCATCAGGATTTTCTATGCTGTATCTTACGCCTGCCTGAGCTGCGAGATTGACTACCACATCGGGATGATAGCTTTCAAAGATCTCAGTCAGCTTTTCCTTGTCTGATATATCTACCTTGATAAACGTAAATTTCTCGCAATCCTTAAGGAAGCTCAATCTGTGTTCCTTTAAGCTCACGTCAAAGTAATCGTTCATATTGTCTAATCCGATAACGCTTGCACCCGCATCTAATATCCACTTTGAAAGATGATATCCGATAAATCCGGCTGCTCCTGTTACAAGATATATGTATTCTTTGTTAAACTGCTGCATTTTTTCTCCCTGTTCCTTTGACTGATTTACATAATATTCCACACTCAATATAACATGTTTGTTTACATAAATCTACAACAAGATTTAATCTTAATGGAATTTTAAGATTTTTTTGCAAAAAAAGATCCTGCAAATATGCAGGACCTGTAAGTTTAATTATTCTTCTATATGCTCCATACCGATCTGGATAATGGATTTTACATGCTCATCGGCTATTGCATATATGATCGACTTTCCGTCTCTTCTGCTTTTTACAAGCTTGCTCTGTTTAAGTATCTTAAGCTGATGCGAGATAGCCGACTGCGTCATGTTGAGCGTCTCGGCAAGCTCGCCTACGTTCATCTCGCTGTCGCAAAGAACAAACAGTATCTTTATGCGTGTGGAATCGCCGAATATCTTAAACAGCTCGGCCAGATCATATAATTCATTCTCGTATCTTTCGCAGTTCATATAACCCTCTCTCATACCCTTATTATCGTTTACAGATATATACTACCACAGATCAGAGCCTTTTAACAAACAAAGCTCTTATCGCATTGAGTACGGCGATCACCATTACGCCTACATCCGCAAATATCGCAACCCACATATTTGCTATGCCGACTGCTCCCAAAAGCAGGCAAACAAGTTTGACTCCTATGGCAAAGAACGTATTCTCATATACGATACGCATGCACTTTCTTGCTATCTTTATCGCCTTTGATATCTTAACCGGATCATCATCCATGAGCACGATATCGGCAGCTTCGATGGCCGCATCCGAACCGAGTGCTCCCATTGCGATTCCAAGATCCGCTCTTGTAAGTACGGGCGCGTCATTGATGCCGTCTCCGACAAATACAAGCTTCTTTTTGCCTCTGTTTACAGAAAGAAGTTCTTCGACCTTGCTTACCTTATCTGCAGGCAAGAGCTCACTGTATACCTTGCCGACTCCAAGCTTTGATGCAACATCCTCGGCAACTTCCTTTCTGTCTCCTGTCAGCATGACTGTGTCGCTGATACCAATATCCTTTAGTGCTTTTATCGCTTTAAAGGCATTCTCCTTAATGACATCGGCTATGACTATGCATCCTGCGTACTCATTATCGACAGCAACGTAGACAAGAGTTCCTATCGTCTTTGGAATAACTGTGGCTATACCAAGCTGTTTCATAAGCTTCTCATTGCCTACTGAAAGCATGTGACCGTCAACTTTTGCGTTTATTCCGTGACCGCTGATCTCTTCTATATCTGTGATCCTTGTTCTGTCTATCTCTTTTCCAAATGCTTTTTTAAGACTTATGCTGATAGGATGTGTTGAGTCTATCTCTGCGCAGGCGGCATATTCGACAAGCTTTTCTTTCGAGATCACGTTTTCCTTATCAGGGATCACTTCAACTACCTCGAAAACACCCTTTGTCATTGTTCCGGTCTTGTCAAATACAACGGTCCCTGCCCGAGACATGGCCTCTAAATAGTTGGAGCCTTTTATCAATACACCGGCATTGCTTGCACCTCCGATACCGGCAAAGAAGCTAAGAGGTATGCTTATTACCAGTGCGCATGGACAGCTTATTACAAGAAACGTAAGAGCTCTGTATATCCATTTGCCCCATTCTGCATCGTTTCCGATGATGAGTGAGATCACAGGCGGAATAAGAGCAAGAGCAAGAGCCGCATAGCAAACGGCAGGTGTGTAATATCTTGCAAATTTGGATATGAAATTCTCAGACTGTGATTTCCTTGATGCGGCATTCTCTACCAGATCAAGGATCTTTGAAGCCGTTGATTCTCCAAACTCTTTTTGAGTCCTTATCTTAAGGACTCCGCTCATATTTATGCACCCCGATATGACCGTATCTCCGACTTCCACATCTTTCGGAATGCTCTCGCCTGTCAGAGCGGCTGTATTGAGAGCACTGCTTCCCTGTGTTACTACTCCGTCAATGGGTACTTTCTCTCCCGGGCGTACTACTATCTCGGTTCCGATCGCAACTTCATCGGGATCGACCTGACTAAGCTTTCCGTCTATCTCTATGTTGGCATAATCCGGTCTGATATCCATAAGGTTGGATATATTTTTCCTGCTCTTTCCGACAGCGATGCTCTGAAAGAGTTCGCCTATCTGGTAAAACAGCATTACCGCCACGGCTTCGGTATAATCTCCGCTGTATGCAAGCGCAACAGCGATGGCGCCTAAAGTTGCGACTGCCATAAGAAAGTTCTCGTCAAATACCTGTCTGTTTCTTATTCCCTTAAACGCCTTTTTTAGAATGTCTGCTCCTACTGCCAGGTAAGGGATCATATACAGAGCAAACAGGATGACTTTTCCTAAAGCAAACCCGCCGATCAAGAGGCTCTCATAATCAATCAGAAGCTCTGAAAGCTTTATAAGAATGATCAGTACGATCGCTATTATTATCTTTTTTAAAGTTCTTTTTTGTTTCTTGTTCATATGTATAAATTAAGATCAGATATAGATCTCGCAGTCATCTTCAACTTTCTTGCAGTTTGAAAGCACCTGTTTCATGATACCTTTGTGGTCTGCTCCGTCTTCAAACTCCACTTCCATCTTAAGAGTCATGAAATTAACAACGGCATTTATCACGCCTTCTGTCTTTTTAGCTGCTTCTTCCATCTTGTTGGCACAGTTTGCACAATCAACTTCGATATCATACTTCTTTTTCATTGTTTATATCCTTTCCTCTTAAAGCAAATCTTTTTGTTTAAACATATGAGCAATCATTCATATGTTGATTACATTATAACGCTTGTACATTATATGTCAAGCGTTTAAATGATTATTTTTTCGATATGTCAGCAACAGACCCTCTTTCCTTGAAAGCACAGGGGATCCTGCATATATTGTCCTGTATTTTTATGTCACATTCAATGTTTTCCAGCTTTGATATGAGAATCTTTGCGGCAGCATCTCCGAGTTTATGCAGAGGAAGCGCCATAGTCGTAAGTCCAGGTAGCATATAGTCAGCAAGTATCTGATCATCGTAGCCTACGATGGAAAGATCCTTTCCTATCTCGATGCCGTTTTCCTTTGCATATTCATAAACTCCGCCGGCCATTCGATCTGCCATGACAAACATCGCCGTGATGCCTTTGCCCGCCAGAAGCTTGGCAGCCTCATAGCCTTCCTTCTTTCCCCACAGAGCATAGCATACCCTGTCTGCTCTCTGCTCTATGCCGTTCTCCTGCAGGGCTTTCAGTGCACCTTTAAGCCTCAGGCGTGTATGCATGTTGTCTTCTCTTCCGCCTATGATGCCTATGTCCTTATGTCCCCTTTTAATTAGATAATCAACTTCCTCGTATGCAGAAAGCTCATCATCTATGACAACGGACACAACATCGGGATTCTGTTCGAAGGCATATATCATTACAGCAGGAATTCCTAAATCCGACGGGATCTTTTTTACCTCTCTGGCATGTACCGCAATATAAATGATACCGTCAACCATGACTGACTTTAATTCTTCCAGTGTCTGATTCAAAAGCTCATCTATCATATCCTCGTTATTGAACCATTTGTCGGCCCAGCGGGAATAAAGACGCATGTTGGTCAGAACAGTCTTGTATCCGTACTGTTCTATATGTCTTGTTATTCCCTCAACTATATTGGGAACAGTAAACTGTGAAAGATCCTCAACTATTATACCGATCGTTCCCGTCTTTCTGCTCCTTAACCCCTTTGCTACCTTGTTAGGCTTGTAACCGAGTCTTTCGACTGCATCTATTATCTTGTTTCGCGTATCCTCTCCGGCTTTGTTCTTTCCGTTTAATACATTCGATACCGTTGCTATGGATACGTTGCATTCCTTTGCTATGTCTTTTATAGTGACCATGTTTACTCCTAATCTGATACCGATCCGCCTTTAAATATCAACTCTCAGGCAGATTATTTTACCAGTATTTTACCAAATCCGATCCGCTTTTTAAAGATATTAACCAAGAACGCCACACGAAATTTAATCTCGCATGGCGCCCGTTAAAAAGCTTATCCGTCAGTCTAATGCTGCCCACTGCTTCTGCACAGATTCCCTCAATAGTTTATTAATCCTTCAATTAAGAGCCATCCGGCATGTAGTCAAAAACACCGTATCAATACCTGTGCAGAAACACATAGACAGTTAATCGTTTAACTATAGTTATTATACTATTTCGTGCTTTTTGTGTCAATTTTCTTTATCCACTTTCTGCTCCTAAGTCTCAAAAAGGCCCACAGGGTCTTTACGATCTGATCGGACTTAAGACATATATATATGACAAACGGCGACCATTTCATGTAAAAGCCTGCGATTATCCCCAAAGGTATCGCAAGGACCCAGAGAAAAACATTGTCAGCGACCATGAGTATCTTGGTATCTCCTCCGCCGCGCAGTACCCCTTTTGTCATTATGCTGTTGGTACCCTGAAAAACTATTATAAGACATATGGCATCCATCAGCTGCTTTGCAATTTTAACGGTTTCCGGGCTGACATTTTTGTAATAGCCTATGATCGAGCCGCTGAAGATGAAAACAAATCCGGCGGAAATTAAGCCCAGCACAAGACCGAGTCCAAAGAAATGATATCCCTGTCTCATAGTCTTTTCTCTGTTTCCTTCACCAAGCGTTATGCCAGTTACTATGGCTCCGGCCTGACTGACACCGCTTATTACAACAGAGCTTAGCTGCTGGGTGACACTGGTTATCGCATTTGCAGCTACAAAAGTCGATCCGAGGTGACCTATGACCATGGCTACAGAGTTATTTCCTATAGCAAGGATCGCATCGCTTATTAACACAGGTATGCTGATACGTATGTATTCTTTGAGCAGCGATCCTGTCTGCATTAGGAAATCTTTTATCCTGAACAGAATCTTCTTATCTATGAATAGCAGATATCCCATAATGAATATCAGCTCAAAGACTCTTGAAAGAAGTGTGCCGAGAGCCGCTCCCGCAACTTCCATCCTCGGAGCACCGAACTTACCGAATATCAGTATATAATTCATTGACAGGTTGACAAAGAAAGCTCCTATGGATACGACAAGAGGCAGTACTACCTGTCCGACACTTCTAAGGACTATCGTCGTGACAAGAGATATCCCGACAAAGTAATAGGTTACGATCGAGTATCTGAAGTATCTTACGCCGAATGAAATGATGGATGCATCATCGGTATAGGTTCTCATGATCATATCAGGGATAAAAAGTGTTGCAAGCGCAAAGACGGTGGCAAGAATAACAGTAAGCCTTAGCATCAGACATACTGTCTGCTTAAGGGCTCTCGAAGCAGACTCTGCATCCGTTTCATCCTTAGCGGAATTCTTCATTCCCCAGTATCTTGATACAAGCACAGAAGCGCCCATGCCAAGCCCCATACAGAAGATCTGATATATGCTTATGAACGAATTTGCAAGTGAAGTGGCTGACAGAGGATCGTCTCCTAAGCTTCCCACCATCATTGTATCTAACATATTTACGCCTATGGTGATAAGACTCTGCGCCGCTATGGGCAGAGCCAGCGCAAACACCCTCTTATAAAATTGCACGATTTCCTTTTTATCCATACAAGCGATGATAACATAATAAGCATCTTTCGTATAGTTCTTGACAGGATATGCCCCGTGATTTAAAATGAATCTAGTTTCATTTTTATTTTTGTGAGGATAATCATGCCAAAGGTTTCTGAAGAATACATCGAAAACAAGAAAAGATTCATCGTGGACTGTGCCTACAAGGTATGCCTTAAAAAGCCTGTAGAGATGGTCACCATGATGGATGTGATCGAGCAGACAGGCCTCTCTCAGGGCGGGATCTACCGCTTCTATAAGGATCTTGATGAGATCTTGGCCGATATGATCACAGACATGCGAAAAGATTACAATTTCATCGATAAGATCGACGAAGCTTTAAACTCAAACGGCAGTGATGCTTCGTTTGAAAAAACGGTTCATGCCATATGCGATATCCTGTCAGACATAATGGAAAAACATCTTCTCGACATACAAAAGATAAATTTCGATCTTACGGTCCTTGCCATAAATGAGCCGGATCGCGCCGAAAAGATAATAGGTCAGACCAGGGGGAGAAGCAATTTTGAATACCTCGGCAGTGTAATACTGCCGCTGCTTACAAAAGCCTGCGACCAAAAAGATCTGACTCCCGTACGTCGGCCTGATGATATCATAAGATTCATATCTGCAGCATATGTAGGCATAGAAACTGACTGCATACTTTCTGCATGCTACGGAAAGGCTCCAATAAATACAAAATGTGAGCCCCGTCCAATGTTTGATACACTTGCATCAACCATCATCTTGCTGTTTGGAGGAAAAGAGAATGAATAATAAAACACCAAGTCCCACCGGCGAATACGGTGTAGGAACATTTACTTATACTGTATATAACGATAGAGACGAGGTTATGGAGATCGGTAAAGGGACTAAAAGGAGCATTACCGCCAGGGTTTACTATCCAGTGCTTAAGGAGAGTTGCGTCGGCCATTCAAAGCCTGTCTGTCTTTCCGAAAATATGATAAAAGGTTTAAAAAGCGCCTTTAAGGTGGCTCCGAACTTTAAGAAAGATCCTAAAGGCAATATTTCAGAGTGCTACCTAAACGCGCCGAGAATCGAGGATAAGAAATTCCCTCTTGTTATGTTTAATCACGGATACAACTCTTACAGGGAAGGAAACTCATTTCTTTGTATCGAACTTGCCTCACACGGATATGCAGTAATCAGTGTAGCCCATACTTATGAGGGCTTATGTACCGAGTTTGATGACGGCTCTTTTGTTTTCTTTGACAAGACAATAACCGGGAAGATGTACGATCCTATGATAGGCGGAATGATCGCTATGTTAAAGCTTATAAAAGCCAAGGGCAGCAATGAAGAGCTTGCAAAGAGATTTGATGAGGCGCAGCGCAAATACTGCAGATTTTTGATGGACAGACTTCCTGAATGGATAAAGGATAATGAAGCCGCACTTAAATATGCCAAAGATAATCTGTCTGATCTTATCGATTTTAGTAAAGGTGTGGGAGTATCCGGACACTCATTTGGCGGAAATGTCGCATATGCTCTGTGCGCCAAAAATCCGGATTTTACCTGCGGGATAAATATCGACGGCGGGCTTTTTGGTGATTACTCGGATGTCACCCAGACTAAACCGTTTATGCAGCTTAGTTGTTCTGACAACGAAAACGTGGTATCAAGAGTATACCTGCGTCACACAAAACCTGTTTACAAGGTACTTGTCAAAGAGATGAAACATATGGGCTTTTCAGATGCAAAGCATCTGATCCCGATAAGATCCATAGTCGGAAAACTTGATGCTGATGTTGCCCATAGAATCGTTTGCAAATGTCATCTGGAGTTCTTTGACACATTCCTAAAAGGCTTAAAAGATGAACCTGATCTCCCTAATGATGAAAATGCAACATCTTCAGAATTTGATCCTGATATAGCATAGAGGTAAAAATGGATTCACAAAGAAATTATGTATTTACGGAAAGAGCTCACTATATGTGTCCCAACATGATCTTCGGGATCATGGCAGCAATAGATGGAAAATACGATCCTGAGCTGATAAAGAGAGGCATATCTTCCCTCAGGAATGCTCACCCGTTTCTTAAAAGCCTTATCGAGGATGAGGAAGGAACGGGTAAGCTTTACTATAAGCTTAAAGAAGATATCGATATTCCCGTAACCGTTATGAGTGACCCGGATAACTGGGCAAAAGACTATGATGAGATATCTTATAAGGGCTGGAATGTACACAGGGAACCCCTTTTAAAAGTTATTGTATATCCCGGTAATGACAGTTTCAGAATAATGTTTGTTTCTCATCATCTTCTCTGCGACGGGCGCGGACTGCTTCAGCTCATGCAGGAATTTGCTGCGTTCTATGCCTCAGGCAAAGAGCCTGAATTTGCAAATGAATGTCTTATAAGCAGTCTTTTGGATCTGCCTGATAACAGTGATCTTCCGTTTATCAGCAAGGCGCTCATAAACAGTGCGAATAAAAGATGGAAGAAGGAAAACCAAAAAGTTTCATACGAAGAATATCTTGAATTTGAGAAACGCTATATAAAGGATAACGGGATAAACCGCAGTGTCCACTCAGTATGTGATGATGAATTAAAAAAGATAACGGATGAATGCAGGCAAAACGATATCTCCGTAAATGACTGGCTCATCTCAAAGATGATGATTGAAGATGGGATAAATAAAGTTGTTATCGCTGCAGATATCAGAGATAAAGTAAAATGCTACAGTCCGAATGCTATGGGAAACTATGCCACGGCGTTCAGTGTTGCGATCAAAAAGAAATACGACTCTCAGCTTTCTCTTGCAAAGCTTGTCTCATCTGAGGTCAAAAAAATATGTGCACAGCCTCAAAAGGAAATGCTAGTCCTTTCATGCTATACACATATGGATCCTGAACTTATCGATGCTGTTGCCATATCGTCTCTTTCTGATCATCCAGGTGATGCAGCAAGGTTTGTCGGCAGGAACATGTTCGGATATTTTGCAAAAAACGGATACTGTATAACCAATCTCGGAAAGATAAAGAGCGATGTGATCATTGAGGCTTTTTTCATCCCGCCCGCTTCACCAGCCAATAAAAAGGCCTGGGGTGTGCTTACCGTAAATGACAGGATGATGATATGTTCAGCCGTTGCAGACTAGATCTCTACCTTGTTTCTTCCTTTTCCTTTGCCAATGTAGAGTTTCTCGTCGGCACGCTGTATCCATTTATCAACAGACTCGTTTTCTTCTCTTACGGCACCACCTATCGTGATAGTAGCGCGGATCTCTTTTCCCTCAAATGAAAGATCCTCGTTTTCCACTCTCTTTCGCAGATTTTCAAGGACTTCCCGTCCTTTATTAATGTCGCCCTTTGCAAGGAGCAGGAATTCCTCTCATCCCCATCTGCATATATCCGCTGAATCGAGTCCTTCCTTTAGTATCCGGGCGAT
>JAGCXJ010000025.1 GCA_017961385.1 Lachnospiraceae bacterium | reverse complement strand
CTTTCTTCATACAGATTTAATACATGCGAGGGAGCTGATTCAAAAAAGGCAGTGCTTGCAAGCGGTGTAAGCTACATGTATGCCAAGGAGTTTTTAAAGGATCATCCTGATATAAAACTGATCAGGATAGCGACTGCATATCCTTTCCCCGAAAGCTTTATGCTCGATAAGCTCAAAGGAGCAGAAACTGTCATGTGCTTGGAGGAGCTCAGCCCCTACCTTGAGGAACAGCTGCTCAAGCTGACAGGAAAGCATGCTCTTGATATAAAGGTACTCGGAAAGCTTTCTGGCCATGTACCGCACATGGGAGAGCTGAGTGCGGACATAGTTAAGACTATCCTTAAAAAGTATCTTGAAATAAGCGAAGATATCACAGTTTCGGACGAACATCTGCCAAAGCTGCCTCAAAGGCCGCCGGTACTCTGTGCAGGCTGTCCGCACAGGGCATCGTTCTATGCGGTAAAGAAGGCAATGGCAGGCAAAAAGACATATTACTGCGGAGATATCGGCTGCTATACACTGGGAAATGCAATGCCTCTTGATATGGTAGATACATGTCTTTGCATGGGAGCCGGAGTTACAATGGCTCAGGGCTTTTCTCACATGGATGAGAAGGGAAAGGCATTTGCCTTTATCGGAGATTCGACTTTCTTTGCATCGGGCATTACAGGTGTTGTCAATGCGATGATCAACGAAGCCGACATAACCGTATGCATTTTAGATAATTCCACGACCGCGATGACAGGTCACCAGCCTCATCCCGGAACGGGAAGAAACATGATGGGACATGTCGTGAATGCCGTGAGCATAGAAAAGATACTTGAGGGCATAGGACTTGAAAAGATAGTGACAGTAGATCCGCTCGATCTAAGCAAAGCTATCGATACTGTAAGACAATGTGCTGATATAAAAGGTGTAAAGGCGATCATATTCAAATCTCCCTGCATCGCACTGGAAAGATTCGATAAAAAGTGTAATGTAAGCGACAAGTGCATAAACTGCGGCATGTGCATACGTGAAACAGGGTGTCCTGCACTTATACAGGGCGACGGACATGTGACTATCGATCAGTCGCTGTGCAGCGGATGTAGCCTCTGCGCTCAGGTATGCCCGGCAGATGCCATAGGAGGTGCGAATGAATAAGGATATTTTGATCTGCGGTGTCGGAGGACAGGGAACGGTTCTGGCATCAAGGATAATCGCAGCAGGCGCCATGGCCGAGGGCAGTACGGTCCATTCGGCAGAAACTATCGGAATGGCTCAAAGAGGCGGTCCTGTCACAAGCCATGTCAGGATAGGAGATGAGGCTTACTCGCCTCTGATACCGAATAAAAAGGCTGATCTTATCATAGGATTTGAACCTTCGGAAGTCGTAAGAAATATAAAGTATCTTTCAAAGGACGGGATAGCAGTCGTAAATACATCGCCCGTAAAACCCGTAACGGAATCTCTGTCAAAGAGCGGATATGACGGGACTGAGATGGTCGCTTATCTAAGTGAGAACGTAAACTGCATATTTGTAGACGGCAACCTTGAGTGTGAAAAACTCGGATCCGTAAAGTTTTTAAATATCCTGCTTCTTGGCGTAGCAGCAGGATCTGGAAAACTGGGGATTAAAAAAGAAACGATACTTGATGAGATAAAAAAAAGAGTCAAAGAGAAGTTTATTGATGCAAATACAAAGGCCTTTCTGACAGGATACGAAATAGGCTGTAAAAAGGAGAAGATATGAAACTTAACGAGACACAGATAAGACAGGTAGATGCACAGATCAAGCGTCTGATAAAGACAGACAGCTACTACGGAAAGCTTTACCGCGACCTGGGTATAAGCGGATGCGCATCACAGGAGGATTTTGAAAAGATCCCGTTTTCGAGCAAGGCTGATTTAAGAAACGCATATCCGCTGGGGATTCAGGCAGTCCCCTATGAAGAGGTCGTAAGGATACATTCATCAAGCGGTACGACAGGAAAGCCTGTCATCATACCTTATACGGCAAAGGATGTTGATGACTGGGCAGAGATGTTTGCAAGATGCTACAAGACAGCGGGCATCACTTCAAAGGACAGACTGCAGATCACTCCGGGATACGGACTGTGGACAGCAGGAATAGGATTCCAGGCAGGCTGTGAAAAACTTGGAGCCATGGCTATCCCCATGGGACCCGGCAATACCGAGAAGCAGCTTCAGATGATGGTCGATCTTAAGGCCACTGTCATATGCGCAACATCCTCATACGCACTCCTTCTTGCAGAGGAGATAGAGAAAAGAAATATGAAGAAGGACATCTGCCTTACAAAGGGTGTCATCGGTTCGGAGAGATGGAGCGAGAAAAAGAGAGAATATATCCATGACAAGCTGGGTATCGAACTCTATGATATATACGGACTTACAGAGATATACGGACCCGGTATCGGAATAAACTGCGACAAGCAGACGGGAATGCATTACTGGGATGATTATCTCTACATAGAGATCATAGATCCCGAGACCGGAAAGAACGTAGAGGACGGCGAGGAAGGCGAGATCGTTATCACAACTCTTGTGAAAGAGGGAGCACCTCTGTTAAGATTCAGGACTCACGATCTTTCACGCATCATCCCCGGTGAATGCCCTTGTGGATCAAAGCATCCGAGACTTGATATCATCCGCGGAAGAAGCGATGACATGTTCAAGGTTCACGGAGTAAACATGTTCCCGAGTCAGGTTGAGGAGCTTCTTGGACAGATCGACGGAGTTTCGAGCGAATACAACATCAACATCGCTCACGATGATGAGATAAACAAGGATGTCATCCTTATAACCGCAGAGGCGGAAGGAAGAGTCAACTTCGAAAAGACAGGCAATCTGATAAAGGAGGCATTCAAGTCAAAGATGAATGTAACACCTCGTGTAACTGTTGTTCCTGTCGGCACACTGCCGCGTTCTGAGAAAAAGACCAAGAGAGTATTTGACCACAGAGAAGAATAGAAAAAAGGGAAAAGAGGGAGAAAAATGAAAACAAATAGGACAAAGATAATCGCGGGGGCGGTCGCAATGGCTGCTCTGCTCACAGTACTCATATATCTTATCGAGCTTTTAGCCATGGCAAAAGCAGGAGACAGAAGCATTGCACCGGTAACTGTTATAGGAATATTTATTCTTGCGGGTGCGGCAGTCGTCATAGTCCCTGCCGTATTCTTTGTGATCAACAGATTCATCGAATGGCTGGGAAAGGCAGAGATCGGACTGTTCGGGACGGTGACATATGTACTGTTTACGGTATGCATGTTTTTGATCTTTCCGTTAATAGAGGTTCCGTACTCTCTGATACCAAAGGCAGAGATGGGAGCAGGATATGTGACGTTTCTGATACAGCTGTTTACGATCATACCCGCAATAATATGCGCACTCATCAGCCTGGTCTACATGGTCAGCAGGAAAAACTGACAAGGAGGAATATGAACAGCAGGAAGGTAGGAAGATTTGCTGTTACTGTGATAACGGGAGTACTGTCTGCCATAAGCGGATATGCCGTTTCAAAATACATTGACAGCAAGAAGGATGAAAGCAGTAAAAAGGATACAGACATAATAACAGATCATACGAAGAAGGACATATACAGAGCCTGAGATATGCAGTAAAAGCATAAACTGAAAGAATGAGGGTAAGGGATTATGGAAAAAAAGAATCAGGAAAGAACCATAAGACAGAGACTGTTAAGATATGCTCTTTTATCTATGACTACGGCAGCCATAGTGATCATGGTAGTACTCGGCGGCATATCGATAGTCTCTCTTGTAAGGAGCACCAATGCCAGTCAGAACGGTCAGATACTGAGTGTTGAGAGACAGGTAAACACATGGTACAGCGAAAGAATGGCTGAGGTCAGCAGCATAAGGGATACGATCGAGCATTATTCAATGACTTCCGATCCTTCATATGACATGAAGGAATATCTGGCATATATGCTCTCTCAGAATGAAGCTGACGGAATATATGACTACTATGTGGGAATGGAAGACAAGACATGCTATTTCGGCGGCGGCTGGGAGCCGGATCCCGGAGAGTATGATCCTACATCGAGAGACTGGTACAAGAATGCAAAGGCCTCATCGGACATTGTCATATCGGAAGCCTATGTAGATGCGGATTCCGGAAGGATAGTAATAACGATGTCCTTTGATATAAAAGAGAACGGGCAGGTCGTAGGCGTACTTGCAGCCGATGTATTTACCGATGATGTTCAGAATATCGCTGCAGGCTCATTCGACGAAAACGATTCAAAGTATGTTGTTCTGATAGACTGCGCGGGAACCATCATAGCGCACAGAAACAAGGATTTCCTTGCCTATGTAGACAGCACCGGTCAGGAGGTGCTCACAGGATATGAAGAGGCAAAAGTACCTGAAGAGATAGTAAACAGCAAAGAACTTGTCAGAAGATTCGGCTCCGATTATGCCGGTATCTTCAGGATATATACCGGTCAGCTCATAGGCAGTACCGGTGTTACCGCAGTTGTCGTTGACAAGGGACTCAGCTACTATCGCGGTGTTATCGCATTTTTCATTTGTGCGATAATCCTTCTTATTATCGTTATCAATATTAGTGCAAGGACAAGCAGGAAGTACCTTTATCCTCTGCTCGAACCCCTTGGCGAACTGACAGAGGTAGCCGACAACATGTCAAGAGGTCAGCTTGAGTATACATCGCGTCATACGGTGGATGACGAGATAGGAAATCTGTGTGCTGCGATAGAAAACTCAAACAGATCCATAAAGACATATATAACCGATGTCGCAGAAAAGCTGGAGGCCATTTCACAGGGCGATCTTACATCGCGTGTCGATATGGAATATATAGGAGATTTTTCTGAACTCAAGGAATCAATAAACGAGATAAGCGATTCGCTCAACGAGACCATGCGCACAGTCAAGAGCATAGCGGATGCTGTTCGAAACAGGGCTCAGGATGTATCGCATGAAGCCAAGGAGCTTGAAGAGAGCGTTTCTGGCATAAACATAAGGATCGATGATGCCAACGAGCGCATACTCAGAGTAAGAGAGAGCTTTAAAGAGAGTCTTAACAAGACCAACGAATCGATGGCATTATCGGGCAAGGCCTGTGACGAATTAAAGCAGAGCTACACGCATCTTGAGGAGCTGACTGATGCAATGAACAGGATAAGTGAAAAATCCGATGCCATAGCTCAGATCATCGAGATCATAAATTCCATTGCTACTCAGACAAATCTGCTGGCATTAAATGCGGCTATCGAGGCTGCAAGGGCGGGAGAAGCAGGAAAGGGCTTTGCGGTAGTTGCCGAAAACGTAAGAGAACTGGCTTCCCAGACTACGGATGCGGTGGCTAATTCGGGAATGCTCATAAATGAATCCGTTGAAGCCGTAAACGAGGGCAGCAGGCTGGTTAAGAACGTAGTCGATGAGATTAAGAAGGTCTTTGAGAGAAACAATGAAGTTAATGCTCATATGAGCGAGATGACTGAGTTCATAAGAGAAGAGACAGCCATGGTCGAGGATGTTGCAGAAAGCATCAACAGCATGGAGAGCTTTGCACGCAACACTGAAAAAGCCTCAAAGGAGTGCAGCGAAATGAGCAGAGGCCTGTACGAGGATGCGGACAGCATGAACGAGGCGGTTGGCAGATTCAGACTCACAGGTATATAGAAATGAAAAAGAAGATAAGTTTGATCATGATCTGCACATGCTTGATCCTTCTTTCATCATGCGGCTCGTACTATATACCGCCTGACTGGTATGACGAGACTCTTGCATATTATGAGGAAGGCTTTAAAAGCGGATGGAAGAATGAGAAAGAGGATCTGTACATCTCTGATGAGCTCAAGGATGAGAGCATTGAGTTTGGATATCTTTTAAAGGATCTCGACGGTGATAAGGCAGACGAGCTTCTGATAGGAATCATCGATGACTCGGATGAGACAAAATTCACCGATATATACATCTGGCATCGGGATATCGGAGCCTTCAGGATAATGAGCGCTGGAGAAGGATATTACATGTATCTGTGTGACTCTGATATCATCAGGGAAGATTCATGGTACGGGTCTCAGACAAAAACAAACTACATGCGCTACGATTCAAAGGACAATTCCTTTTTGATAGTTGACGGCGGCAGCAAGCCAAAAAAAGTCGAGCTGACTAGATTTAAAAGAGGGACAAGATAAGAGAACAGATGTATCTGATATCTTTGTATTTTGATGAAAAGACAAATAAGATCCTTAAAAGGTATATAGAAAGGATAGCTCAAAGGACAGGCAACAGTTTCATGACTGATAACAGGGTGCCGCCGCATATGACGATAAGCGCGATAGAAGCAAAGAGCATTGATGAGCTTATTGGGCCTTTTAAGGATATCTGTGAAAAACTTCATTCATCAAAGATCATGTTTGTTTCGACAGGCCAGCTACTTCCTTACGTTTTTTATCTTACCCCTGTCATGAACAGCTATCTTAGAGATATGAATCAGATCATATATGATGAATACTCAAAGATACCGGATATTAGTATTAGCAGATACTATAAACCGGAGTCGTGGCTTGCACATGTAACGCTTGCAAAGACGTTAAACAAGGATCAGATGATGACTGCCCTTGATGCGATGATAAGTGATTTTTCTCCATTTGAGGCAACTGTATCAAGGATAGGTCTTTCAAGAGTCAATCCTCATGAGGATGTAATGACTCACATACTATAATAACAAAACCGGATGATATCATCCGGTTTTTCATTACTCTTCATTCTTTTTTTCAATGCATTTTTTTATTTCCTGTGCATCATCAGGAACGGACAGGCTTCCCTGATTTCCGTTGAAGCTTCCGAGTGTCAGAAATCTTTTCGGAGCGATGATCATGCCGATCACTATCCCGATCAGTATGAGGCATACAGACATCAGCGTTACTTCGGTGTCACTAAAGCTGCCCTCGCTTACCTTCTTTATCGTTTCCTTTATCATGACTTGTCCCCTTTCATCTTTCCTTTTTGGATATTATACCATAATAAACAGGGATAAATGTGGTAAAATATACGTATGTGAGATTTGTTACAAAACATATAAAAAGGTTTTATTCCTATGGAGGAAGTATGGATTCGAAAGAAAAGCTGAAGGCAAGAGAATTCTATGAGGCGATAGTGAATTTTGACGAGAGCGAAGAGGCAAGAGATTACTACTACGAGGTCATGGATTCATTTACGGGAAGAAAGAATAATGACGGAAACGACGAGACCGTTAGAGACAGGATACTAAAGGCATACGGTGTCTTATTCTGCGAGGAATACGATCTTATGCCCGGTCAGCCTGCAGGGTGTGATGAGGTTGCCGAGACAGCCGACAGACTCTACATAGGGAGCACGGGATATGATCCGGATCACTGGTATAGGATGAAATATCATTTTCCTGTCATAGACTTTGATAACTATGACAGGTTTGCGGCGCTTGTTCTGTCCGATATGAACTGCGGACCGCTTCATGAGGCTGCTTTACATGACGGTGAAACACTTGTAGTGGGCGAGAAGAATCCGCTTAAAATGACACCCGAACAGCGAAAGAACCAGAAGGTTAAATCCGTAACACTGTAGTATAGATGAGGAATGCTATGAACATACTGGTAGTTGATGATGACAGATCATCTCTTGAGAATATAAAGAAAATAGTAAATGAACTGATGCCTGAGAGCGAGTGCATCGCATTTGACAGCTCGCTCAATGTCCTTGCAAAGGCCAGAGAACAGGAATTTGATGTTGCGTTTCTTGATATAAACATGCCCGAGCTTAACGGAATAGACCTTGGAAACTATCTTGTTGAGCTCAATCCTTTCATAAATATAATCTTTCTTACCGAGCATAGAGAGTTTGGATATGAAGCTATGCAGATACATGCGAGCGGATATATCGTAAAACCCGCGAGCAGACAGGCTGTTAAGAAGGAGCTTAACGAGCTGAGATATCCGGAACTGAGAAAGAAGTATAAAAGAGTCTTTGCACAGACTTTCGGCAACTTCGAGCTGTTTGCGGACGGAGAGCCGATCGTATTCAAATACAGCAGGACAAAGGAGATAGTCGCAGTCCTTATAAACAACAGAGGTGCCCAGACAACAAACGGAGAGCTGATCGCATGCCTGTGGGAAGATGACGGCGATCCCGACAAAAAGCTCTCATATCTGTGCAACTTAAGACAGGATCTGCAAAATACTCTAAAGAAGCTCAAGCTCGACGGCATCATCTTAAAGCAGCGCGGAAGCATGGCCATAGCAAAGGACAAGATAGAATGCGATCTTTTTGACTGGCTTGACAAGAAGAAAGAATCCAAGTACCAGTATATCGGCGATTACATGAACCAGTACAGCTGGCCCGAGTACTTCCATGCCGAGCTTGATGAGATAAGCTATTCAATGGATGAAGACTAGTGTGATACTTTTGTGATATTTCTTTTGATACCATTGTCCCAGTAAACAAACAGATACAACGAGAGGACAAAAAGATGAAAAAGAGATTGATCACATTGATTATGACATGCATGATGAGCATCATGCTCACAGCCTGCGAAGGAAAACAGACGATAAGTGATGATAATGATGAATACTCGGATGAGTTCATTTTAGAGGCTGCAAGGGATATGTCTCCTGGTATAGACATTTCAGGATGCGATACATTCACACAGATCGTTGACAGGAAGCTGACAGCCGGGATGGGATATGCAAATGCAAAAATAGGTTCTGAGGATGCTCTGCTTGTATGCAGCAATGCATATGATGACATGAACGGAAACATGTATGCGATAGATGCAACGGTATTCATATATAAGGACGGAGTCCCTTATGAAGCCGGAAGCGTATGTTCCGCGGGAACTGCCTATCCGCTTGTTGAAAGAGACGGGACTGTATACAGCGGATCGAACCACTGGGTATGCAAGTATTCTATAGAAGATGACAGAGTAGTGATCGATGAAAAAGTCGTTACAAGTGACGATGTATCGATGCAGAAGCTCTTTGATGAGATGTGTAGCGGTGAAGTGATAAATTTCGATGTAATTCGCTAGGTTTGAGAGGAGAAAATAAAAATGAAAAGATTAATATATATACTGCT